>JAXJVE010000072.1:0-5305 GCA_036308705.1 Acutalibacteraceae bacterium | reverse complement strand
GCTTAAAATACGCTTTACCGATACCGATCTGAGTATCACTTATCAGCGAATGATATGAACCTGTATGATCATAGTGACTGTGTGTACCGAGAATAAAATCAAGATAAATTTCTCCGTTTTCTTTTTTGCACACCTTTTTGATATAATCAATAACTTCCTGTTCATATCCTTTATATTCGGTTTTACGCCTGGGATTGCTGTTACCTTCACCCGCATCAATGAGTGCAAACATTCCGTTGCTCTCAAGCAGAATTGAATCCGAGTTTGCGGTATTCAAAAAATGAATTCTGTCATCGCCGCTCTGATAATCGAATTTTTCGTTTGTTACGGAATAACGCTGACAGTATTTGTTGCCGATAATAACAGTTGCGATATCAAGCACAAAAATCGCCATCATCAAAGGAACAATAATCCAGGTAATTATTTTTTTTGCTTTGATTTTTTTCATCTGAATCCCCATTTTATTTAAAATCATTTTATTTTATCATATATTTGCGATTTTTACTATACTTTATCAAAATATTTTTTAAAATAGCTTGTATAGTTCTGATTTTTAATGTAAACTATAAATTAAACTTTTTGAAGGAGTCGGTATTTTGAAAAACAAATCCGTTGAAATAATAAAACAGACAAGTTACACTTTAACATCGGTCATTCCGTTTGTATTAAGTGCCGCAGTTTGCTCGGGTATGGGTGCGTATGCGGGTGCGGTTTTTTCTTGCATTGCCGCATTTTTTTGCACAATAGTTGAAACTAAAAAAAGAATTCCTCTCTACATAGCCGTTCTTATTATGACCTATGCTTTCAGGGAATTCGGTGCATCTACCGCTTCGCTGGCAATAATTATAAGCAGTATATGCCTGTTGATATCAAGCTTTTTCTTCAAAAAGATAAAAAAGCCTGCTGACTCCCCCGTTATCAGCGCCGTATCGGGTGCCGTTATGATTTCAACCGCACTTACGGTTACCGCACTTTTCACAACGGATTATTTTGGCATCGGTGCAAGCGGCAATACATTCAGAGAAATAATGGAATCCTATGTTTCGCTCGGATTTCACCCTAACTGGAGGGGTGTTCTTTACGGCACTATAGTTCTTGTAATAATGATTACGTTCCCCAGAAAGTTCAAGAAAGCATCAAAAGTTATTGACTTTGCATTTGTTGCACTTGTATTTACAACAGTTCTTAACTTCTTTCTCAATCCGCCGTATATGACCACAGCCATCAAAGAAATCGGCGAATTTGCAGGTGTCAGTTTCAGATTAAGAATACCTGCATCTGATATTTCGGTTGTGGGTGCAGCAGTGTGCGGTATCGCATTATTCTTTACAACATCATCTGCACTTTTACAAAACGAAGAATGTTCAAAAAAGGATTTTTCGGATTGCGGAAAATTAAGCTTGCTTTCAGGTATGTTTATATGTATGCCGATTCCGTGCAAAATCAGAGCAAGAAAAGATATGCTCAGCGGCTTTATTGCGGCTGTTTTATCTGCAGTTTTATTCTTCACTCTTCACGGTTATATGGAACGCATTCCGCTTCATTCCTGTGCGGTTGTGCTTATAGTCGGAGTATGGCAGAGCATTAAATGGGGCGAACTCAAAAAAGCATTTTCAGGACTTTTAACGGTCTTTTTATTCATCGTTATTCTTATGACAGGCATAATGCTCGGATTTGTATACGGTATTATAACCGCCTCTGTTGTTGCGATTGTTTACATTGCATACAGCAACAAAACTATTCAGAATACATAAAAGAAACCTGCGGATTTTTCCGCAGGTTTTTTGTTTATTTAAATAAGTTGCCACCGATTGAATCAATGCCGACAATCACGGGGAAATCTTCAAGTTCAAGGCGTTTCACACTTTCACAGCCCAGATCTTTGAAAGCAATTTCTTCACATTTTTTAATACACTTGGCATAAAGAGCACCCGCACCGCCGATTGCACAGAAATAAACCGCTTTATTCCTGACAATTGCATCGCAAACCGCCTTGTTTCTTTCGCCCTTGCCGATCATTGCGGCAAGCCCGAGGTCAAGAAGTCTGGGCGAATATACGTCCATTCTGCCCGAGGTTGTGGGTCCGCAACTGCCTATCTGCATTCCGTCGGGAGTGGGAGTAGGCCCCGCAAAATAAATGCAGGCTCCGTTTAAATCATAAGGAAGTTTGCCTCCGTTATCAAGAAGTTCAAAAATACGCTTATGTGCCGCATCTCTTGATGTGTAGACAGTTCCGCTGAGGAGAACCCTGTCCCCCGCTCTGAGAACAGAAGAATACTCTTTTATCTGATTTATGTTTATGTTATATTCTGCCATTTTATCTGCCCTCTGTACCGTCAAGCTTATCGGCAGCAGCGGTAAGTGAACCGATAAGATTTTCAACACTTGCCCTGAGTGAAGCAGATGCACTGTCATAATTTATGCAGGCAGTTCTGATTCTGTCCGTTGAGGACAAAATATCATTTTTAGCACCGTCAACTGAACTTCTGGCATTATTGACAATAGCCTCAGCAGTAATTTTTGCATCCTCAATGATGTTTTCGGCATTCTTGATTTTTGAATATACGCTTTCAACATCAGACATACGTTTTTCAAGCTCATCTGCTTTTGCTTCGCTTTCTTTGAGAGCCTTTTCGGTTTCTGAAACTTCAACCTTCATCTCTTCAATTTTCATATTATATGAAGCATTTTCACCGATGAGTTCAACATTTTTAGCTTTGAGGGATTCGTTTTCAGCCTTCAATATAGCAAGCTCTTTTTCTGCTTGCTCTTTTGCAGCGGAAACCGATTCAAAATCACGTTTATATGCTGCATAATCGTTAAGTTCACGGCGGACATTCACATTCTCCTGCTGAATTTTTTCAATATAATTAATTACATCAGCTTTTTTGAAACCGCCAAACATTGATTTTCTCAATATTTTTTTATTTTTCTTGCCCATATTTCTTATACCCTTTCACATTTAAGCTAAAAGCAAAATTTCATTAACATTATCATCAATAACAGCAGGCTCATCCTCGTAATAAAAGCAAAGTTTATTATCAGCCGTAATATAACAGATTTTTCCGTTATCGGAACAGTTGAAACGTTCAACGTCAACACTTTCACCTATAAGGACTTCTTTTCCGTCGGAATACAAATAAAAATCTGCAGTCTGAAGCGAACCGTCTGATTTATAATTTTTCAGAATAATTATATCCTTATGATTTTTAACCACAAAAGCACTTGCCGAATTTGAAAGTTTAACACTTTTTTCACCGTTGTAATTAAAAATATCACCCGATGTTTTATTTTGGTCTGACTTAAGATAAATCACCGAATCGTCAGAAAAATAATAGCTTGATATACCCGTATCAACAATCTTTTCTGCCGCGGGAATAAAATTATCATTTATGCTGTTGGAATAAAGATTCAGCTTACCGCCCTGAGATTCCCTGACAAACGCATATATCATTTCACCATTTCTTGAAAAAGAAAAGAGCGTGTTGCTTTTGTTATATCCGTCAAGTGCACAGCTTACCATTCCGTTATCACCGCAAGCGGCATACGCCATACCTTTTGATTTCACACTGTCGCTGACGATTGTTTTGGCATATACAATAACATCTTTCATTTCACTGCGTTGAGCAATTTCTACAAGAGCATTGATATCTGTATCGGCGGGCAAAACCTCCGTACTTTCAAAAATAATCTTCGGCACTCCGTAAACGGAAACAGTATAAATATTTTTGGGATCAATGTTCTGTGCAATCATATGAGTTCCGCTTTCGTTATAAGCGAAAGCATTGAAAACGGGAACGGAAAACTCACCCTTTGATACAGACTCGTTGAGTGCAGCTCTTATTTCATCCCTTATGAGTTTATGCTGATACTCTTTGAATGCCTCGTTATATTCCGAAGAAATGCCGAGAATTGCTAAAAAATCATCCCTTTTGGGTTTAACTATTGCAGGGTCTGTTTCGGCATATTGATCGGCAATAACATAGCTCCACGAAACACTTTTTTCTGACGATGTAAAATAATATAAATTACCGCCCGCCTCATAGTTATCATACATAACAAAGGCGGTATTATCGCATATCATCTCAGCACCGACATCTGCATAGGCAACATAAAGCTCTGTCGTACTGCCGTTAGCAGCGGTCTTTTTCTCATAAATAATATGCGGATTTTCCGTATCGTTATAGCACGAAACCTTCACAAGTGCCCTTGACACCTCTGTTGATTCTGAGTCGGTATACTTATAAAGCACACGGTCATTGCCGTGGATTTTGGTATAATAAAAAACATCCGAATCAAGCGGATAGATATTTTCAACATTAACCGCAAAAGTTTCTATTTTATTATCATCAACATCACATACACAGCCTTCATAAGCGCCCGCACTGATGTTCCTTTTTAAATAATAAACCTTACCGTCAACAACATCGTAATTCTGCTGAATTCCGATATCAATAATTTTGGGGCCGATAATTTCACTTCTGTTTTTTTCGATAAAATACAGGTCAAACAAGTTGCTCGAATATGCTGATTCAACGATATAAAAAACTCTCTCTGACTTTTCGTCGCACATAAACATTGACGCCGAGGAATCGGTGATATTTTTTTCAATATCTCCTATACGGACAACGGTTTCATTACCTTTTGAATAAACGAGAATACTGTTATTTTCTGCTTTGAAAAGACCGGTAAACTGCATTATAATCACAGCTATTGCCGTTAATAAAACAACCGCTACCGAAACAAAAATAATTGTTTTTACCTTTGAGGGCTTTCTTTTCTCCTGAATTTTATCCAAAAAAACACCTTACCCTTTTTCTCAAACAGGCGGTTGCTCCGTAAACGGAACAGCCGCCCTGTTTATTTACATTATTTCATTGATACAGCCTGCTTGACCTTCTCAACTATATTCTGTGCATCCAAGCCGTAAATATGAAGAAGTTCTGTTGCGGGGCCTGATTTTCCGAAAACATCGTTAACACCAAGTCTTACAACGGGAACGGGCTTTCCGCCTTCACAAACAGCTTCTGCAACTGCACTGCCGAGACCGCCTATAATATTATGCTCTTCAGCGGTAACAATTGCACCTGTTTTTGCAGCTGAGCGAAGAATTGTTTCACTGTCAAGGGGTTTGATGGTATGAACATTGATAACCTCTGCACTGATGCCCTGCTCTGCAAGAATCTTCTGTGCTTCAATTGCTTCGCCAACCATAAGACCTGTTGCACAGATTGTAACATCTGTTCCTTCGTTGAGAACAACCGCCTTGCCCCACTCAAATTTATAATCTTCATCAAAAATTCTC
>JAXJVE010000071.1:0-1556 GCA_036308705.1 Acutalibacteraceae bacterium | reverse complement strand
GAGTCAAGCAGAATACAGTGGGAGCCTTTTGCAATTTCAATCATATCGACTATTGCGGCAAGACCCTTTCGGTTTTGTTGAAACGTGATAATCGGAACATCGCTTTTCATCGAGGCAAGCTCATCAACAACAGCTTTACATTCGGGCGTTGCTTTGGGAGAATATGAAATAATAATTTCACGCAAATCCTTACTGTCGCAAACATTCAGCAGGGTGAGTACGGTTTTTCTTAAAGAATCCGTTTCGGTTACGGCACCCGTCATTATTGTTACGTCTTTAAAATCTGACATAAATCTCCTTTAAAGCATCGGGTTTGTGATACCCGGATTGAATGTACCGCCGTTTTTGCCGAACCATACAGCTTCACGGGCGTAATCTGTCCAATTATCGGGGGTATTTTCGTTATTTATAATTATACGGTTGGGATACTTTTTGAGGGGCTCATATTCGCCCGCAATGGCTTTTGTAAAATATTCGTGCCAACCGTAGGTGAAATCACGGCTGAAATTGTTCTGACCCGGTCTTTTGAGAATACATTTCTGATATTCTATAAGCTCACCGAGAATATCTTTATCAATGCCGTATGACTCAAAGAGGGGCATCATTGCATCGTAATATTCATCAAGCCTGTAGATTGTATCCATATGAACAACGTGTTCGGGAGGCCAGTTGATTTTGCCGTAAACATCGTTTGAATAGAGTTTTATCGGATTTTCAAGGCTGACATCCTTGTAAAAAGCATATTGTGAACGGTATGCGTGGTTAAGAATATCTTTATCGGAGTTTTTGCAAAGTTCAACCACGCTGTTATAGAACTTTTCATACGGAATATTTTTTTCGTAATAAAGATAAATCGCAAGGCTTCTGAGAATTCCGTAATGGTGGAACGAAATTTCATAGCCCGCAAAAATATTTGCCTCAATCCAGTCTTCAACAGACATACTGTCCGTGCCGATGATATACTTTGTTTTTTCAACAATATCCGATTCGGTTTTGTTATGTGAACTGAGGAAGTTGACTTCGGCGGTTTTAATACCGTATTTTTCAATGTAATCCTTTGAAGCCATCGGCGAATTGGGCAGAATTATGCAGTTGTAAACGCTGATAAGTCTGTGCTGACCCGCTTCAAGAAGCATACCTATGCCTCGGCAGAATGACTCATAAGTTTCACACGGCAAGCCGAGAATAAGCTCGGAATATGTTGTAACACCCGCATTGCGATACATCGTCATAAGCTCCCTGAACTTTTCAAGGCTCATATTTTTTCTGCCGATGTTTGCAAGCGTATCGGGGTTAAGGCTCTGGAATGAAAGGGTTGCACCCTCTTTGCTCAGACCGTATTTTTCGAGTTTACGGTTGAGTTTAAAAACAAAATCGGGCCTGTTTTTTGCATAGTTTGTGCGTATTCTTTCGGGGTAGCCGTATTTTTCTCTCGCCTCAACAAGGTGATCAACAATTTCTTCATCCCTGTCAAACGCACCGAAGTTTGCATCCGCACCCCAGAGGAATGCAATTTTGTTTTTTGCAAACCACTCGATTTCAGCGTGTTCACGCTC
>JAXJVE010000070.1:0-3158 GCA_036308705.1 Acutalibacteraceae bacterium | reverse complement strand
TTCATTGAAGATCTGAGGAGTGAGCTCTTCAATAAGGTTGAGAAGTCTGAATTCATCTTCAAACTCTGTGTTCATTGCAAATTCTTCAGCTTTTGCTCTGAGAATTTTTGCTCTGGGGTCTGAAATTGTATAAACAGCGTGACCCATACCGTAAACAAGACCTGAACCGTCGCCTGCTTCTTTTTTCATAATTTTTCTTATGAAATCGGCAACTTCGCCTTCGTTTGTGATATTACCTACGCCGCTTTTGAAATGTTCAACCATTTCAGAAACTTTGATATTGGCACCGCCGTGTTTGGGGCCTTTGAGGGCACTTACGCCGCCCGCCAATGCAGCATAGGTATCTGTGCCGCTTGAGGTAAGAGTTCTTGTCGTGAAGGTTGAGTTGTTACCACCGCCGTGTTCAGCGTGAAGCATAAGGCAGATATCAAGAAGTTTTGCTTCTTTATCGGTGAACTGTTTGTCTGCTCTTATTGAACGCAAGATAGTCTGAGCTGTTCTGAGCTCGGGCTTCATGGGGTGAAGATACATACTCTTGTGATAATAGCTTCTGCGTTTTACCTGATATGCATACACCATAATTGCAGGAATCTGAGCAATAACGTGAATACACTGACGAAGAACATTTTCAAGAGAAGTATCATCAGGATTTTCGTCGTATGAATAAAGAGCGAGAACAGCTCTTGAAATCTTGTTCATAATATCGGGCGAAGGAGCCTTCATAATCATATCTTCAATGAAGTCTTCGGGAAGTTCGCGGCAAAGAGCAAGCATATTGCTGAAATTATCAAGCTGGTCTTTTGTAGGCAATGAGCCGAAAAGAAGAAGGTAGATAACTTCTTCAAAACCGAAGCGGTCTTCCGCCATACAGGCATTTACAATATCTTCCATATTGTAGCCTCTGTAATAAAGATGACCTTCTCTGGGAACTTTTTCACCGTCGTCAATATAGTAACCTTCAACGGTACAAACGTTGGTGATACCTGCCATAACGCCTGTTCCGTCTGAATTTCGAAGGCCTCTTTTTATGTTGTAATGTTCATAATCAGCGGGGGCTATATAGTTATTTTTTCTTATCTTGTCGCATAAAGCTTTAATATCGTGATCTGCAACCTGTGATTTAATGGTGGACATATTTTATCCTCCGTTTCTTTTAAAATAATATATCTCCATTTTATAGATAGTTTATTATACTCTTTTAATATATAAAAGTCAAGAAAGGAAGATTAAAATGCAGACAAACCTTATTGTTTCGATTATTGTTGCTCTTTCGCTTGTGCTGTGCCCCGTAGCAGCCCTCACGGGAGGTGAAACAAAAACGGTTGCGACGGTGACGGAAGATGCGGTTTACGGCTACGAAAACGATACAATATCCGTTATGTCATCTTCAGACGGAAAGATAAACAACATTGATATGCGGGAATATTTAACAGGCTGTGTTGCAGCTGAAATGCCCGCAAATTATCATACTGAGGCTCTGAAAGCACAGGCGGTTGCAAGCTATACCTATGCAAAGAAAACGCTTGAAAAGAACAAAAAAGAAAAAAATTCCGTTTTGGGCGGTGCAGATATAAGCGACAGCCCCGATACGCATCAGGGATATATTAATCAGGATGTGCGAAAAGAAAAATGGGGAGAAAAATATGAGGAATACGAAAAGAAAATTTCGGCGGCGGTTGACGAAGTTTACGGCAGTTTTCTTACATATAACGGTGAAACCGCACTTGCCGTTTATCATTCAATAAGTGCGGGGTCAACGCAGAGTGCGGAGAGCTTGTGGAATGTTGAAATTCCTTATCTTATCAGCGTTGAAAGTGTTGGTGACAAGCTTTCTCCCGACTACATTTCCGTAAACAAATTCAGCGGAAATGAGTTTGAAAAACTCTGCAAAAAATGCGGTGCGAATACTGATAAAAGCGAAAAAAATCTTGTTGAAAAAACAGAAAAAGATGATGACGGATATGTGCTTTCGGTTACGGTAGCAGGCAAAGAAATTGCCGCAACAAAATTCAGAGAGGTTTTTTCGCTTAAAAGCAACTGCTTTGAGATTGAATATGATAACGGTGAATACACAATCACCTGTAAAGGTCACGGGCACGGTGCGGGTATGAGCCAATACGGTGCTGATTATATGGCAAGGCAGGGATTTTCGTGGCGTGAAATACTTAATCATTATTACCCCGGTACCGATATTTCTTGCGAAAACGGTTAAAATATCAAAAACAGCGGAGGAAATATTATGAAAAAAGTTGTTATAACGGTTGACAGTGCGGCAGATTTACCCAAAAATATTGCGAAAGAATACGGCATTGAAATTATGCCTATGCACGTTGTGATAGAAGATAAAGAGAAAAACGACGGGGTTGATATTAATGCCCCCGAATTGTTTGATTATGTTGAAAAAACAGGCGTAATTCCACAGACATCAGCGGTTTCACCGGGCGAATATGCCGATTTTTTTGATAAGTTTACAAGTGAAAACAAAGCGGTTGTGCATCTGTCTTTTTGTTCTGAACTTTCATCAACCTGCCGCAATGCCCGTATGGCGGCACAGAATGGCGAAGATGTGTATGTTGTTGATACGCTTAATCTCGGCGGCGGTATCGCCTTGCTTGCTCTCAAAGCGTGCGAAATGCGTGATAAAGGAGTGAGTGCAGAAGAGATCAGCAAAAAAATAACGCAAAAAATTCATAATGTAAAGGTCAGCTATCTGCTTGACAGTATTGATTTTCTCAGGCGTTCGGGAAGGTGCTCTGCCGCTGCGGTATTCGGTGCAAATCTGCTTGGCATAAAGCCTTGTGCGGCAATGGCGGGCGGCAGAATTGAAGTGATAAAAAAGTACAGAGGCAAAACAAAAGCCGTTCGTCTGCAGTATGCAAACGAACAGCTTGAAAAGGCTGAAAATATTGATTTTTCAACTGCTTTTATTTACCACTCGGGGGTTGATGAATCCGAACTTTATGAAATTGAAAATCTGCTCAGAAACGCAGGTTTCAAGCAGGTAATTACTGCCTTTACGGGCTGTATGATAAGCCTTCACAGCGGCAGAAACGCTATCGGAATTCATTTTATTTCAGAAAGTCAAGTGTAACCTCGCAAAGCTCTTCGGCTCTGTTTTCAATGCACTGATGTCCGCCGCCCTCAACGGTATATGTTGT
>JAXJVE010000069.1:0-1071 GCA_036308705.1 Acutalibacteraceae bacterium | reverse complement strand
GTAAGGAGCTTCATAATGGGAGGCTGAATGATGGGTATAAGCGCCATATACGAATACGCCGCAAGGGCGATGGGCGCAAGAAGATGTCCTGCAAGCTTTGACGCAACGAGGATTGCAGTCGGGCCGTCTGCACCGCCGATGATTGCGATTGATGCTGCTTCCTGAGGTGTAAACTTAAACACAAGAACAGCAATAACAAATGCAACATAGATGCCGAGCTGAGCTGCAGCACCGAGAAGAAGGCTGATGGGGTTTGCGAGAAGGGGGCCGAAATCGGTCATTGCACCGATGCCGAGGAAGATAAGACAGGGGAAGATAGAACTCTTGACACCTGCGTATATCAGCCTGAGCACGCCGTCGTCATACCAATGTGCACCTTCTACTTTCTGAGCAGCATCCATAAGACCTGCGGGGTCATCCATCATACCTGCACCGGGCATATTGGCAAGAAGAATACCGAATGCGATAGGCACAAGAAGAAGGGGTTCGAATTTTTTTGCAATAGCAAGATAAAGGAAAACAAGGGCAACAAGAATCATTATGCCATATTTCCAGCCTTCACCGATAAAAAAGAGGTTGATGCCGGAGTTTTCCCATATACCGAGTGCAATGTCTTTTATAAGAGTAAGATCCATTTAAAGTTCTCCTTAGCCGATTACTGCAAGAACTTCGTCAGTATCAACTGTTGAGCCCTTTGAAACGAGAATCTGCTTAACTGTACCTGCACAGGGAGCAACGATTTCGTTTTCCATCTTCATAGCTTCGAGGATGATAAGAACATCGCCTGCGTTAACTGATGAGCCTACTGCAGTGTTAACTGCGAGGATTGTGCCGGGCATGGGAGCTGCAACCTTTGTGCCGTCAGCGGGAGCAACGGGTGCTGCGGGAGCTGCAGGTGCTTCAGCGGGTGCTGCTGCGGGAGCGGGAGCTGCAACAGGTGCGGGAGCAGCAACGGGAGCAGCTGCAACGGGTGCTGCCATGGGGATGATAGCTTCTGAAACGTTGGTGATAACAGCTTCGGTTTCTTCAACCTCTACTTCGTATGCTTTACCGTTAAGATTTACAATATAT
>JAXJVE010000068.1:0-6692 GCA_036308705.1 Acutalibacteraceae bacterium | reverse complement strand
GTGGTGTTGAAAGCAAAATAAAGCACAACTGCAACAACAACAGCCGCAAACACCGAAACTATCTTTATAATTCGTGATAAAACCTTTTTGGATTTCACAACATTCACCTCAAAATACAATTTGTTTTTATTAAATATAACAGAATTTCTGATTTTTTTCAATATTATTATTTTTTTGTGGAAAATCGTTTTATATTGTGATATAATTTCAAGCCGTGCCGTGTTGAAACGGCAAAATTTTGATATCAGAAGGGCTGAAAATGATGGAAAAAGCCAAAAATTTCGCATCAAAAACAGTTTCGTTTATAAAGAAAAACACAGTTATGCTGATTGCATTTTTTGCCGCAGGTATCACGAGCATCTTTGTTCCCGTTGACAAGCAGTATCTCGGGTATTTTGATTTCAAAACACTCACCTGCCTTTTCTGCGTGCTTGCCGTTGTGTGTGCACTCAAGAATATGAAATTTTTCTATATGCTCGCACGCAAGGTTGTTCAGTTTTTCAAAAACGCCCGATTGAGCGTGCTTGCACTCGTATACATAACATTCATCGGTTCAATGCTCATTGCAAACGATATGGCGCTTCTCACCTTTCTGCCTCTCGGATATTTTGTGCTGACCGCCACAAACAAAACAAAGTATATGGCGTTCACATTCATTATGCAGAATATTGCCGCAAACCTCGGCGGTATGCTCACCCCATTCGGCAACCCTCAGAACTTATATCTCTATTCAAAATTCGAAATTCCCAATCTTGAATTTATGGCGATTATGGCTCCGCCCTTTATCCTTTCGGTAATAATGATAACATTATGCTGCATCATTTTTGTGAAACCCGAGCCTCTCAGCCTTGACGATTCAAAAATCACACTCAACCCCAAAAGAACGGTTCTCTACCTGCTTCTTTTTGCGTTATCAATAGCAATTGTGTTCAGAGGCATACCGTACCAAGTCGGTCTTATCGTTATCCCTGTTGTTCTGCTTTTTGCAGACCGCAAAGCTTTGGCAAAAGTTGATTATCCCCTGCTTCTGACCTTTGTTTTCTTCTTTATTTTTTCGGGCAATATGGCAAGAATTGATATTGTTAAAAATTTCTTTGATGCTCTGCTTGAAAAGAGCACCCTTCTTGTTACAATCATATCGTGCCAATTCATAAGCAACGTGCCCTCAGCAATTCTTCTTTCGCAGTTCACCGAAAATTATAAAGATTTGCTTTTAGGCGTTAACATAGGCGGTGTGGGTACTCTTATTTCATCGCTCGCAAGCCTTATAACATTCAGAGAATACACAAAGCATAATCCGGGCAAAACATTCTTTTATATAGGTATGTTTCTTGCGTTCAATTTTGCGTTTCTTGTTATCCTTACGGGATTCACAATTGCAATCAAATCAATCTGACCAAAAGACTCACAGCCGTGAGTCTTTTTCATTTCTTGACTTAAAAGCACTCGGGTGATAAAATTACTTGTATAAAAAAGAAAGCGGTGACGGTATGAAAAAAATATTTTCCGTAATCATCTCATTCATAATGCTTTTCCCTTCTTATCTGTTCAGTTTTTTGCCGAATAAAACCGATACGGATTTCAGTGTTATGAATATCACCTTCATCTCTTCCGAAGGGATTGAAAACGGAGTTATTTCACAGAAGGCAACTTTTGTTTATGATACCGAAAACGAATGGTTCAACTACTACGGTATCAGCTATAAATCCGATGCACATATAAAGGGCAACATAATTTATACCGTCAGAGGCAACGAGTATTCGGAAGAATTTTTCCTTGAACCTTCAGACGGCACAAAGCCTTTTTACAGCTTTATAGACGGCGTTCTTGATAAGGTGAAATCAAATAAACTTTGCAGAATCACACTTGAACCTCTCGACAAACCTCAGGCTGAATTCACTCTTTCAGGAGTCGGACTGTTTAACCGTGAGGTGCCCGATACGAATGTATATATTGAAAGCGGCGGCTACAAAATCGGCGTAAATCTTCTCTGGGGCGGTGCTCTGGATTACCTTGAAGATCTCAATTCCGATGTTGAGGCGGTAAAAGTTGACGGTAAAATCCGTGTTGACTCAAACGCATCTGAAATCTACGGCAAAAAGGCAGTCAACAAAAATGTCAACCTCATCAACAAACACGATACAGGCAGACTCGTTCAGCAGTCATACTACGGTTCATCCCTCGGATATGACGATGTTTATTACGGCAAAGACCCCTGGGGCTATAACCCCGTGCAGGGCGGAAATCAGTATAATGAAGCGAGCAAAATAGTTGACCTTGAATACACGGAAAACTATATCTATATCAAATGCCGACCTCTCGACTGGGCATTACCCGCTGAAGATATTTCGCCCGCATATATGGAGGCAAAATACACTATTGCAAACGGCTGCGTGAATGTATGGTGCAGATTCATCGATTTTTCGGGTTTGCCCAAAGTTCATACTTCTCAGGAACTTCCTGCATTCTACTGTGTTGAACCGCTGAACAGATTTGTATATTATTCAGGTTCCGAACCCTGGACGGGTGACAAAAATCTTACATATCAGAATGACCTTGTTTTCTGGCCCGATATGGGTTATCCCAATTTCACATCAACGGAAAACTGGGCAGCTTTCATCGGTGAAAATGATGACAGCTTCGGAATAGGTCTTTATATCCCGCATAATGCAAACTTCCTTGCAGGCATATATGACAGAGGCAATACCACAGAAAACGACCCTTCATCATCTCTCGCAACATCATATATTGCAGCAGTGTCGTGGGTAGATTTTGAAAGCTATAAACCCATCGAATATAATTACTTCATTTCAACAGGTACAACCGATGAAATGCGTTCAAACTTCAGCAAAATAAGATAAAATTGAAAAAGACTTGCAAAGGCAACCTTAATGTACCTTCGCAAGTCTTTTTTATTATTCGTGATAATAATTTCTGTATCCCGTAAGCAGCATCATCATTCCTTTATCACACTCAAGGAAATAATCGGGCTGAACATTCCACGCTACCGTATCGCTTGCCATAAGAGAAGAATTTTTGCCGTCATAACAGTTGATGCTGAATGTGTAATTGTAATCCGAATCCGATTTTACATCAGATGAATAGAACACCTTACCTTCAGTATCTGTGTTATAGCCTGACACAGCATCCGAAACAACAGTTATTTCACCGTTTTCAACCACACAAAGTTCGCCTTTGTTTGCGGTATAACTGTAATTTCTGAGCAGATAATACTTACCGTCAACATAATCAACGCCGTGCATAAACACACCGTCTGCAATCAGCTTGCCGTCAACATAGAATTTACCGCAACCCTGAGAATTGAGCGACTTGAAATATCCCGTCTTGCCTTCATCGTTGAGAACGGTGCAAAAATTCACTTCTCTGTCAATCAGAGCTGATGATACCGTGCCGTCTGATGCAACGGTAATCTTTTTAAGCTCACCGTTCGGTGTGGAAGAGTCGCCGATATAATTGCAGTTATCAAGATAATATACGGCATCATCCGTAAACTTGAAATCCGCCGCCTTTTCAAATGATATATCTCTTGCAATTTTTGAACCCGATGCAAAACAGGTTGTAAGAGTCTGATTGCGGGCATCAAGCAATTTTGTTTCAAAATCCTCAATAACGCTGAGGTCTGACATTCTGAATTTATTCGCCTTTACCGCATCGTAGCACTTGAACACAATGCGTGAATTATCATAATCTGTTTCATACATATCAACATCTCTGCAAACAGGGTTTGCCGCAGTACCGTCAAAATAATAAAGATCATAGGAAACTATCGGAGTTGCCGCCATTTCTCTTACCTTATCACGGTTAAGCTTGACGTTATATTCTTCAAGTGCATCGTAATACTCGGGCGATGTGAACGAATAGCCGTAATAATACTGCTGATAATCGCTGAGATTCGGCTCGGTTACATAAGAATCGGTGGCCGCAAGGTCATCATTGAAATATGTGCTCTTTGAAACGCCGTTTTCAGATACGGTAACATAATAGAAAGTTCCGTAATCTCCTTCACCGTAAACTTCTTCAACATCGCTGTCAACAAACTTCTCCGCACCGTTTTCACAGATATAAAGGCCGTCTTCCTTTGAATAAAGAATTCTTGACATATCGTCATTTACCGAATAAAGCACGGTTATTTCACCTGAAAGTATTTCGGGAGAAGCATTTTTTGTAATTTCAGCAGTGCAGAGCGAAAGTGTTTCGCCGTCATCTCTCAGGAACATAACGTTTTCAACGCTGTCATCCACACACCAGCCGACAACATCGCTTGCAATACTGTATGTATTTTCAAGGTCGCTGTAATACACAACGGAATCCTTGGTGTAAACAACCTTTTCACCCTTCGGGTCAACCGCAAAATAGCAGCTTGTTACATCGCTGTCAATTTTTTTAGCTTCATCGTTTTTCTTTGTGTTCTTCACATAAACCGAAAATACGGGATTGCCGCCGATATACTCAACGTCCTGAATAAAGAACACGTCATCTCCTCTTACAACGGTGTTTTCAACAACAAAATAATAAGCTTCATCATCATAATCAATATCCGCAATTTTTATCGGACTGTGCAGATTATCTTTTTCTGCATAATAAAGCTCATTTGCTGTAAGATAGGTGATATAATCCTGCTTTTCGCTGTTTTTGTTTTTATCAAAAATTGCAAAAATTATTCCGAAAACAAAAATCGCAATAATAAGAAATACCGCCAGAATAATCGGTACAACAATGAGTGCTGCCGATTTTTTCTTTTTGGGAGGTGTTGCAGGTGCGGGTGCAGGCTGAGGAGGTACTGCATAGCCGCCCTGAGGAACTGAGTTTATATCAGGATAATATCCGCCCGCAAACGGAGGCTGAGGCGGAGCTTGTACAACAGGCTGAGGCTGATACATAACAGGTTCTTCATAAGGAATATACTGAGTTTCTTCCATAACTGAAGCTGCTTTATCTTCATCCGATTCCGAAGGTATGTCAAGCAGCTCAGTGTCAAGTGCGGCAGGCTCCTCTACGGGTGCATACACTTCTTCAACAGGTGCAGAATATTCCTCCTGAACAGGTTCTTCAACCGCTGCGGGTATTTCAACAACCGGCTCTGCAACAGGCTGAACCTCTTGCTTTGAACCGCAATACGGGCAAAACTTAATGCCGTCAGGCACTTCTTTTTTGCAGCTTACGCAAAACATATCTTCATCCTCCTGAAATTTAATTCAACCAAAAATATTATAGTATTATAAATTTGCAAAGTCAACGCAAAAGGGTAAATATAATAGAAAAAAGCAGCCCGAAAGCTGCTTTTTCTGGCTGGGACGGCTGGATTTGAACCAGCGGATGCGGGAGTCAAAGTCCCGTGCCTTACCGCTTGGCGACGCCCCAATATTTTATTTTGTATTAATATTAAAATACGCAAAGCCTCAGCTTTGCGTAACGAACCTTTTAAATGGGGTGGCTGATGGGATTCGAACCCACGACCTCCAGGGCCACAACCTGGCACTCTAACCAGCTGAGCTACAGCCACCATTTTGAAACTGCGGCTTTGAAGCCGCAGTTTTGGCGCGCTTGAAGGGACTCGAACCCCTGACCCACTGCTTAGAAGGCAGTTGCTCTATCCGGCTGAGCTACAAGCGCATATTCAGATGGAGCGGGTGATGGGAATCGAACCCACACAACCAGCTTGGAAGGCTGGGATTCTACCATTGAACTACACCCGCACTTCGGAACGTGAGATATTCTAACATATACTTATCCAAATGTCAATAGAATTATCAAATTTTTACTTTTGCACATATTGTGCCCCAAAAACTTTGCTGTTATTAATAAAATTTACAATATGTTAACCGATTTACAAGCAGATTAATATAGTATATAATATATTCATCAATCTTTTTATTATACTCAGGTGACAATATGAAACAAAGTTCACGGTGTGCCATCGGCGGCATAGTTGCCTCGCTCTCACTCGTTCTGATGATATCAGTTGCGGTTATTCCGTTTCTTACCTATGCCCTGCCCGCCCTTGCAGGTGCTCTTATAATGTTTATTGTTGTTGAGATAAACAGAAAATGGGCCTTCGGCGTTTATTCTGCCGTTGCAATACTCGGAATGATTCTTTGTGCCGAAAAAGAAGTTGCGGTTATGTACCTTGCTTTTTTCGGCTATTATCCCATTCTCAAATCTTTTCTTGAAACAAAGCTCCCCCGCATTATTGAATGGATTCTCAAAATTCTCTCATTTGTGCTCACTATGGCGGGCTCTTATTACCTTATGATAAAATTTATGGGAGTTACAATTGACGAAACCGAAGAATGGGGCGTTATGGCATATCCCATTCTGCTCGGCACGGGCACTTTTGCCTTTATACTTTATGATATCGCCCTTTCAAAAACGGTTTTACTCTACCGTATGAGGTGGCAAAAACACTTTAAAAGGTATTTTAAATCATAAAAATCGCAATAAAATAAAAAATTTTAAATTTTTTTGAAAAAAGTGTTGACAAATCGCAAATCATATAATATAATTAACAAGCCCTTTGAGGTAAGACATATGGCGGCATAGCTCAGAGGCTAGAGCAACCGGTTCATACCCGGTAGGTCGTGGGTTCAAATCCAACTGCCGCTACCAATATTATGGCCCGGTGGTCAAGCGGTTAAGACACCGCCCTTTCACGGCGGTAACACGGGTTCGAT
>JAXJVE010000067.1:0-1661 GCA_036308705.1 Acutalibacteraceae bacterium | reverse complement strand
TATTGATTTCTTTAAAAAGTTTATCGAAACAGCAGAAAGTTTCAGAACAAACGGCAGCAGAATATTATATTCTCTTCAAACAAACGGAACTCTTATTACCGATGAATTTTGTGATTTATTCAAAAAAAATGATTTCTTGATAGGTGTTTCAATTGACGGCAACAAAGAACTCCATAACAAGAACCGTTCCGATTCATTTGATGATGCAATGAAAGGAATTGAACTGCTGAAAAAATATGGTGTTAACTTCAATATACTTTCTGTTATTACCGCTCAGACCGATGCATCTATGCTTTTTGATTTTTATATCAGAAATGATTTTCGTGATGTTCAGCCGATATATTGTCTTGACCCCCTCAGCGGTGAAAAAGAAAACTACAGCATAAGTGCAAAGCAGCTTGCAAGATTCAAAAAAAGGCTCTTTAATTTATGGTTTGCAGAAGTATCAAAAGGCAATCACTTTTATGTCAGAGATTTTGATAATCTTCTTTCTCTTCTGACAAAAGGTTATGCAGAACAATGCGGTGCAAGCGGAAGATGTAATGCTCAGCTTGTTGTTGAAGCAGACGGCACTTGTTACCCCTGTGATTTTTATTGCCTTGATGAATTTGAATGTCTTAATATAAACGAAGCGGATATCAATGATATTCTGCAATGTGAAGGGCTCAAAAAGTTCTTTGAATACGATGAAAAGAAAAACACGCTTTGTAACACCTGCCCCGTAAAAGCACTTTGCGGCGGCGGATGTAAAAGATACAGGAGCCTTTATAATCAGATATCAGGTTACTGCCCTCAGATGGACTTTATTCTTCACGCAGTTGAAAAACTTCGTTCAGTAAGATAAGGAGTATGCACTATGAACAAGCCAAATATTATATTTTATTTTTCAGATCAGCAAAGAGCTGATTCTGCGGGTTGCTACGGTCAGAAATTGCCCGTAACCCCAAACCTTGATGCTATGGCAGACGAAGGAACGCTTTTTGAAAACGCATTTACCTGTCAACCTGTCTGCGGCCCTATGAGAGCCTGTCTGCAAAGCGGTGTTTATGCATCTCAGAACGGCTGTTACAGAAACGATATAGCACTTCCCACAGATACCAAGGGTATTGCCCATTATCTTACTGAAGCAGGCTACGATACTGCATATATCGGCAAATGGCACCTTGCATCAGATAAAGAACACAGACTTGCTACAAAAGCAACTCCCAAAGAAAGACGAGGCGGCTATGATTATTGGAGAGCTGCCGATATTCTTGAATTCACATCACACGGATATAACGGATATATATTCGATGAAGACTGTAACAGAATTGATTTCAAAGGCTACAGAGCAGACAGAATAAATGATTTTGCGATTGAATATGTAAAAAAATCTCACGACAAGCCATTCTTTATGTTTGTTTCACAGCTTGAGCCTCATCATCAGAACGACAGACTCACCTTTGAATCTCCCAAGGGACTGAAAAAGAATTTTAAAAATTATGAGATACCCGGTGACCTTAAAGGTACACTCGGTGATTGGCGTGTGCAGATGCCGTCTTACCTCGCTTGCTGCAACAGTGTTGATACCAACTTCGGCAAGCTGATTCCCGACGCTGTACTGCGCATCCGTATCATAGATGTAAAGAACGACAAGACCCTCTACCGCAAGGCAGTAAGAG
>JAXJVE010000066.1:0-7511 GCA_036308705.1 Acutalibacteraceae bacterium | reverse complement strand
CGCAATATGCGGTGCCGTTGTAACAGCTGTTAAAAGACCTATCACAAGCAGGGATTTTCTCCGTGTAAAAAACGGTGAGTTCGTATCTGACAGCGGCGAAAAAGTGTTGCTCAGAGGTGTTAATCTCAACGATGACCTCTTTGGATTTGTAAAAGCCGATCTCGGCAGAAATGCGGCGGATTACGATGTTTTTGCCGCCCTTGAAGAACGTTTCGGCAACTACGGTGCAAGGCAGGTTATTCAGAAATATACCGAAGGTTTTATCACCTCCTCGGATATCAAACGTGTTGCAAAACTCGGTGCAAACTGCGTAAGAATTCCTCTTCGCAGCAAATATCTGTTCAGAAAAGACAGTTGCAGAGATGATATTGATTTTGAGCATCTTGATAAAATTATATCAAAATGCAAAAAATCGGGGCTTTATGTTATTCTTGAGCTTCATTCCGCACCGGGATTTCAGAATACCGATTCCGCTTGCGGAACAAATGATAAAAGTGCACTTTTCAGCTCATCAAAAGACGGCTTTGATGCACGAAACGCTACGGTAAGAATCTGGACTCAGATTGCCGCTCATTATAAGGATGAACCCGCCGTTGCGGCGTATGATTTGCTCAACAGACCCCTCAACCGTATGGTTGACTGGGAGGATAAACTCGATACACTCCATAAATTCTATAAACGACTTTATAAAGCAATCAGAACGGTTGATAAAGACCACACCGTTATCATCGAGGCTGCGGGTGCACCCGACACTCTCCCCTCTGCTGAAAATTATAAAGGCGAAAACGTTGCCTACGGTCTTTATTCCCATTTCCACACCACATTTGAAATTGATTCTCTTATAAACGGTATACGAACTTTTGACGGCAGCGGCATTCCGTTTGTTATCTGCAAATTAAGGTCAGAAGAGAATCTCGATTTCTCACTCAACGCTCTGAATAACAACAACATTTCGTGGCTTGTGGGTGACTACAAAGGCGAAGGGCTCAAAGCGGCTTATCTTTACGGCGGCAATATGCCCGCTGTTGACCTTGTTTTTGACAGTTACGATGAAATATGCGAAAATCTGCCTAAAAACGTTGCAACAAAGAATTTTGAGAAAAACAAAGAGATGGCTTCTGTTCTCAAAAAAGCATTTAACGGAAAAACTCTTTATACCGAAACTGATAATGAAAAAGTTTCAGGCTCATTCAGACCCGAATTCAAAGCAAGAGTCGGCACAAAATTCCTTTACGGAAAAACGGAATAAAACGTTTAAACCCCCTTGGGATATACCCAAGGGGGTTTCTTTAAGCATAATTATAAAGTCAGAGCTTATGCCTGCTCCTGCTTCTTTGCGAAGCACTCGCTGCAGTAAACAGGTCTGTCCTCACGGGGCTTAAAGGGAACCTTTGCAACTCCACCGCAGGAATCACATGTTGCCTCAAACCACTCACGCTCGCCACGGGCAGCGTTCTTGCGTGCGTCACGGCATGTTTTGCAGCGCTGGGGCTCATTTACAAAGCCTTTTTCAGCATAGAATTCCTGTTCGCCTGCAGTGAAAGTGAATTCATTGCCGCATTCCTTACAGATGAGAGTCTTGTCTTCGTACATTGTTTTTAACCTCGCTTGAAAAAAATATTTGTTTCGCCCTTGGACGGAATCGCACCGTCACCTTTGATAAACAACGCTCTGCTTTAAGCTACGGGGGCATATTTAACTGAGTTTTGACCTCATTTTTTTGCGTATTCTCTGCATTGCGTTATCAACTGATTTTTCACTGCAGCCGAGTGCCTGTGCAATCTGAGAATAGCTTTTATCGTGAAGTCTGAGCTCCACAACCCGCTTTTCAAAATCCGAGAGCTTCTTGCTGAGCAAATCTGCAAGATACTCTGTTTCAGCCTTATCTGAAATTATGTTGGCAGGGTCTGTGGTGTTATCGGTTGTTGAAACCGCTTCCGCTTCGTATGATACGGCATTTGAGAGGGCGGCATTTTTATTGTTGAAATTCACACGCACCGCAGAAACAATTCTGTTGTTGATACAGGTTTCGGCGTATGCCTTGAATGAACCTTTTGAAATATCAAAAGTTTTAACCGCATCAAGAAAACCGAGCATACCTTCCTGAGCAAGGTCTTCGCCCGATAATCTTGCGTTTGCAAATCCCGATGCTTTTGCTCTTGCAATGGGGGTAACGATTGCTATAAGCAACGCCATTGACGCATCGTCACCGTTGGCGGCTCTTACCGCAAGTTCCTCATCACTCAAAGTTTTTTTGCTGTTTTCGCACATAGGGATACCTCGCAAAATCCTCTTAACGTTAATCATAAGCCATTTTTTGAATTTTGTCAACAACAATTTTGCTAAAAAGTCAATTAATTTTAGTGAATAGTGACGAAACAGCAAAAATGTTCAACATATTGTATATTTTTTATTAATCTGATTTGGAAAAATGAGCTTGTACGACATTATTTTAACGGTAATAATACACGCTTCCGATTAAAAAATAATTTACGGAGGGGTTGAATGGATAACAAAACAAAAAAATTATGGTATCTCACAATGCTTTTTGCTTTTGACCTTGCGATGCTTATTCTTATTTCTTCTTTTAACAGTGCAAATGCCGTTTATCTTGGCTGCAAAGGTGAGCGAGTTATAAAAATTCAGGAGCAACTGTATGAAAGCGGTTATTTCAGCGGTGAAACAAACGGATTTTTCGGTTTTGATACACGCTCTGCACTCAAGAAATTCCAGAAATCAAACGGAATAAATCCAAGCGGTAAAACAGATTACAGCACGCTTTCAGCTTTGAATATAAGCTCCCGCACCGCACTGTGTTTTGATTTTCGTACAGAGCTTCTTGCACGGTGTATTCAGCTCAGCAATTGTTCAAGCTACCCCGAAATGCTTGATAAGGGGCTTGAAATTCTGAACACCGTCAGCCGTGCAGATACTCTCGGAAGCTATGCCGACAGAAACTTTCCGAATTTGTTTTCAAACACAAATGAGCCTTCGGATATCTCATATTCTGCGGCGATGCAGGCAATCAGAATTTTCTCTCAGCAAACCGACGGCTTCTTTTGAAAGCAGAAAAAGTGCAAAAATATTTGGCACAGCCATAAGGCCGTTGAGCGTATCGGATAAACTCCATACACCTTCAAATTTAACAATACTGCCTGCAAATGCAGCGGCGATATAAATAAGATTATAAATCTTGCCGATTTTTTCCCCCATCAGGTATTCCGCACCGCATTTTCCGTAATAAGACCACGCAATAAGAGTTGCAAATGCAAAAAGACAAATGCATACGGCAAGAAAATATCCGCCCGCTTTACCGAAAACGCTCTCAAAAACCGCCGCACAAAGTTCAATTCCGTTAAGCGGTGTATCAACTATATCTATTCCGCTTGTAAGAATTGCCGCACCCGTCACCGTGCACATAATAACCGTATCAATAAGCACCTCGATTATCCCCCACTTGCCTTGCTCAGCGGGATTTTTGCAATCTGCCGCGGCGTGAATCACCGCACTGCTGCCAAGCCCTGCCTCATTTGAAAACACGCCCCTTGATATGCCGAATCTCATCGCTTTTGCCATACCGAAACCCGTAAGCGATTTTACCGTGAATGCCTCTTTTATAACTGATTTTATACACGGAATAATATTCTCCGCATTTTTGCCGATTATAACAAAACACGCAATCACAAATGCCGCAGAAAGTACGGGTATAAGTTTTTCCGAAACTGCTGAAATGCGTTTCAGCCCGCCTGAAATTGAAATTGCAACAAGAACGGCAAGAACAATCCCCGTTAAGACAGGCGGTACACCGAAGCCTGACAAACCGCTTGCAACCGAATTTGCCTGAGTCATATTGCCCATACCGAGCGAAGCACCTGTCAGAAAAACCGCATACACAACGGCAAGCCCTTTCATACCGAGTCCGTACTCAATATAATACATCGGGCCGCCTTTTATAATGCCGTTTTTATCTTTTCTTCTGTATTTTACACCAAGAATATTTTCGCAGCAGCAAGTCATCATTCCAAGAATTGCGGATACACACATCCAGAAAAGCGACCCTGGGCCGCCCGAACAAAGTGCGGCGGCAACCCCCACGATATTACCCGTGCCCAGACAGGCGGCAAGTGCCGAAGTCAATGCAGCGAACTGAGAAACGGACGTGTTCGTATCGGGCTTGTTTTTTCTGTTGCGGAATGCGGAAACCATCGTTGAACCGAGCCAGTCTTTTACACCGAAAAGCTGATAGAATCCCGATTTTGCCGAAAGAAAAAGTCCCGTGCCCAGAAAAACCGAGAGCATCGGCACTCCCCATATAAACGAGCTGATTGCGGAATTTACCGTATAAAACATAAAGTCACCTCAATTTATCTTATGAGGTGACTTTTATTTATATTATTTTTTAACTGCGTTCTGATATACGAAATTCATTCCGTATGTATCAACATAGTTCTTTACGTTTACTGCGGTATCCTTGAGATAAATCTTGACCTCAGGGCAAGCATCAAACGAGAATGTGCCGATTGTTTTTGTGTTGCCTCTGAACTGAGCAATTCTGAGCTTTTCGCAATGATAAAAAGCATAATCGCCAAGGGTTTCAAGGCTTGCGGGCATATCTGCCTGAATAAGGCTGTCACATTCCGCAAATGCATACTCGCCGATTTCGGTAAGAAGTTTTGATCTGTTCATCTTAACGATTTTTACCGAACTGCCTTCAAATGCGTGAGCTTCAATCACTTTAAGAGTATCGGGTGTATGAAGTTCTCTTATACCCTGAGCACCTTTGAATGCTTCAGCACCGATAACGGTTATTGTGAGGTCATCAATTGATGAGGGCATCTTATATTCTGCGCGTTCATCCTGAGCAAGATACTTTGTGATTTTTGCTGAACCGTCTTCAAGAACAACATATTCAAAATCGCCTGACTGAACGGGCTTTGAGTTTTTGCATGAGCAGAAAAGGGTGAGCACCGATGCAATAATAAGAACTACAGATAAAACTTTTTTCATAATTTAAAATCCTTTCGGGTTTATTTTACAGACCTGCCGCTTCACAGTTGTTGAGATGACCGCTCCACGTTTTGGCATAAAGATAATTGCCGTCGCTGTCCGTTACAAAATAATAATAATCGGTATCCTCGGGATAAAGTGCCGCGTTGATTGCATTCATACCCGCATTGGTTATCGGCCCTGCAGGCAACCCCTCGCAATAATAAGTGTTATAGAGTTCAACCAACTCCTCATATCTCGCCTCATCAACATAAGGCTTGACATAATCTCTGAGATAAAAGGTTGCAACATCACACTGCAGTTTTGGGAACCGCTTGCTGTCGAGCCTGTTATGAATAACCGATGAAACCTTGCCCATTTCGGCAGGATTGCCCGCCTCCTCCTGAATGATTGAAGCGATAACCAGAATTTCATCAACGGTATATCCGAGTTCATCACATCGGGCTTCAATATCTTCATCAAGCTTTGAAGCGGTGTTTTTCAAAAATCTTGATAACGCCGCCGCTGCACTTTCGTTACGGTAAAATTCATATGTATCGGGGAACACATATCCTTCAAGCAGAAAAGCTCTTTCTTCGGGATTTGATATTGTAAAATCATATCCCTCGGTATTAAGCGGATTATTTACCTCAGCCATAAATTCTTTGGCGGAACAAACTCCGTTTTCTTCAAGAAGCTGAGCAATCTGCGAAACGCTTGAACCTTCGGGGAAGGTAACACGAACGGTATGCGACGTTGTGGGCTCGGCAGACACAGGCTCTTTCTTATCAATCAAAGAACAGGATGCCAGGCTGAAAATCAGCACCGCAGAAAGCATTGCGGCAAATATCTTTTTTATTGGTATTAAACTTACTTTTTTCATACTGTTGATTTTACCACATAGTAAGAAGAAAATCAAGTAAACCTTTTGTTAAGAAAAAAGCCGAGGTATTAACCTCGGCTTTTACAGACCTTTAATTAGTCTTCTTTCTTTGTTTTGATAACTGCAACTGTACCTGCTGCAAGAACTGCAAGTGCGATTGCGGGAACAACGATGCCGCTGCCTGTTGAGGGAATTGTTGTATCAACGTTTGCGGGCTTCTTTGTTGTTGTTGCGCTGCCCTGACCTTCGTATGCTGTTTCACCGGGAGCAAGAGTAGCTGTTACATCAGCTGCTGTTGTTGTTTCATCCTTCTTGGTTGTGGTTGCTGTATCATCAGCTTTTTCTGTTGTTGTGGTTGTTGTAGCAGCTGTTGTTGTTGCGGTTGTTGTAGTTGTGTTGAAACCGTCGTCAACATCATCGCCTTTTGTTGTTGATGTTGTTGCCTGAGTTGCTTCTGTTGCCTGAGTTGCATCTGTGTCTGCAGGATCAGCAAAAGCTGTTGTTGCAAATGCACAAACTGCAAAGAGCATTGCAAGCATAAGAGCAATTGTCTTTTTCATTCTGAAATACCATCCTTTGTAAAAATAATTTAGGCTTGCATAATTGCAAAATACATTCAACATTTTACACATTACAGCATCGTTTGTCAAGTAACGATAATTACCAAAATGAATATTAAGAAAAACTTAATAATTGTGTATGTTTGCGTTTATGCGTACAAAAATAATACAAATATATATGAAAGGAGCATTTTATGTCCTTCAGTTTTCCTGAGAAGCCAAAAGATAACAAGGCTCAGTGGCACTTCCTTGATAAAAAGGGCAAGCCCGATTACGATAACCGTGAAGAGATAACCTCCGATGTTCTCGGCAGTTATACAGGCACCGCCTATGATGACCTTGACCCTGTGCAGGATGCCGACGACTTATAAACCGGCTTTTTGGGGTGTACTGTGCCTGTACACCCCATTGCCTGCACTACCATCTGTTTTTCCCCTGTGTTCATATCCTTTCCCCAAAGAATATGAACTGTATTAAAACCTACTGAAATTCGGTTTTTAACTGATTGATACAGAAGAAATCATTTTTTGTTCTTCTGTTGAAAATGCGGTGATTGTTGTGCCCGATACCGTATAGAAGGTATCGCCCGATATAATGCATCTGCTTACAAACGCATCCTCACCGTTGTATTCAAATAAGCCTTTATACTTAAATTCGTTATCCGATATGTCAAAAACAAGATAAATCGATGAAATTTCTTCCGTTGTATCGTCAACACATCTTACGGGTGATGCAAATATCATTTTTTCGGTATCAAGAACAGCCTGACGCTGATCTGTACTCATTGAGAAATAATAACCTTCACTCATTTCATAGTATGAGATTATCACGGGATTCTTTGCATCAGTTACATCGCAGAGATAATATTTGCCGTTCTGACCCGCAAACGAGTTTTCTGTTATTACAAGAACAACATTTTCCGAAACGGGCGAAAGCATTTTGAGGAATCCTTCTGCGGGAATTCTGATACCTGCTTCAGGCTTCTTCGGATCTGAAATATCAACAACCCATATTTCGTCGCCGTTTTCATTTTCGCTTATAAAATATGCCTTGTTGCCGATAAACTTAACGCTCTCTGTCTT
>JAXJVE010000065.1:0-1627 GCA_036308705.1 Acutalibacteraceae bacterium | reverse complement strand
GTTTATGTTGATACCACCTCGTTCTATACCACAAGCTGTGATATTATGACTACTGCCGTTCAGTATGATGACACAATGACTGTGGAGCAGAGACAGGAAATCTTCAAGCAGCAAGAAGAAAAATTCCTCAAATGGAAAAACGGCGACGGCACACAGCAGGGATTCTATGATTATTCCACAAGCCTCAACGGTATAGGCGAAGAAACCGTAAGACTCGGCACCTATAATTTCCAGATTGACAAGTGGATTTTTGACCCCGCAAGAAAGAGCGGCGACAGTGCCATTGTTGATACCGTAGACGGATGCTGTGCGATTTACTATATCGAAAAGAACGAAGATGATTATGACTGGGTTGAAAATTTGGGAACCGAGATGGCAAACAATGATCTTCAGGCATATCAGAAGGAAGTTCTCAGCGAAAAATATAAAACAGAAAGAGAAAAATCAGTTATCAACAAGGCGTATAATGCGGCGGATAAGAGCATTGCAAGGCATCAGAAGAAGATTGCCGAAAAGATGAAGAACAGCTGATATACGGATTCAGCGGCTTGCAGAGGTGTTTTACCTTTGCAAGCCGTTTTGTTGTTGATAAAGAAATATGATTAGTTAACAAATATTTCAATTAAAGTATAAAATTTTGTAAAAATACTCTTTTATTTTATAATTAATAGTGTTATAATAACACCGATTATAAAATGCACCCGTGTGCGATGGAATAAAACAGGAGGAAAAAATGGCTAAAAACATTATTTCAGTTAAAAATCTGAGTAAGTCTTACGGCCGCCACAAGGTTCTTGAAAATGTGTCCTTCGAGTTCAATGAAGGTCAGATTATCGGTTTGCTCGGCCCCAACGGCAGCGGTAAAACTTCAATGATCAAAATTCTTGTAGGTCTTATCAATGACTATAAAGGCGAAGTGCTTGTTGACGGCTATAAACCCGGCAGCAGAAGCAAGGCTCTTGTTGCATATCTGCCCGAAAAAACATATCTTGCAAGCTGGATGACAACCAAGGATGCAATAAACTATATTGCCGATTTCTATGACGATTTTGATAAAGAAAAGGCACTCGCTATGGTAGAAACCTTCCAGCTTCCCCTTAAGCAGAAGGTTAAAACAATGTCAAAGGGTATGCAGGAAAAACTTCAGCTTATTCTTGTTATGTGCCGTAACGCAAGGCTCTATGTTCTTGATGAGCCCATGGGCGGCGTTGACCCTGCGGCAAGAGATTTTATTCTTGAAACAATCCTCAAAAACAGACCCAAGGGTTCAACAATCCTTATGTCAACTCACCTTATTCAGGATGTTGAAGAAGTTTTTGATTCAATTCTGATGATCGGCAGAGGCAAGGTTCTTATCAAGGACAGTGTTAAAAACATCACTGCAGGCGGTAAGACAATCAACGAAGTATTCAAGGAGGTGTTCAGCGTTGACTGGGGCTTATAAGAACAGAAACAAGTTTCTGAAGCTTGTTAAAAACGATTTTCTTGCATCGTCAAGAGTAATCAGCTTTTTCTATATTGCATCGGCAATTCTTTTTGCGGTTTACGGTATCTGTACGGCAAAATCGAGAGCATCAGCCCTGAACTTCTTGATAAGGTTTCGGGCGTTCGTACAGGTTCGGTTATC
>JAXJVE010000064.1:0-6747 GCA_036308705.1 Acutalibacteraceae bacterium | reverse complement strand
GTTTATGTTGCAAACGCAAACGGCTTAACCGATTTCACACTTACGCTTACTTTCAATGATGAGATTCTTGAATTTAAAGGAATTCATTCAGGTATTGTCAGCGAAGTTGTTTATAACGGCGGTGAAAATATAACCGTTAAAGGCAAAAATGTTTCTGTAAACTCAGATGAATTGCTGCTTTTCTATGCCGCATTTGATGTTGCGGAATACATTGAAACAACAGAAACAGTTGAAATTTTCTGCAATTCTTCGGCTGATTCGGTTTGCACAAATGCAGAAATTTCAATTATAAATCCTCACGCCGATGACCCCGCTTTTGTTTATGCCGAAAACAAAATTTCCGTAACAAACGGCTTTATTGATATACCCGTTTATATCAACAATAACCACGGTATAATGGGCCTCGGAATGAATATTTCTTATGATTCAGCGGTGCTTGAACCCGTTTCGGTTATCAGGGGCGGAGTGATTTCAGGCGGCAGTTTTGATAACAGTATCGGCAAAAAACAGGGAACTTTCAAGGTTATGTGGAGCAATTCGGAGGATGTTACCGATAACGGCTTGCTTTACACTCTGCGTTTTAAAGTTCTTGATGAGCAGAATATCAGAAAAGTGCCCGTTGAAATTTCTTATTCTCAGCCCGATACTTTCAACGAAAAGTGGGAAGATGTTGAGCTGGATATCCGCATTGATGAAATCAGAACGGCTGCTGATTTGCCCAAAGCCGTTATGATATCAAAATGCACCGTTTCTGTTGGCGATACGGTAAGGCTTCTGCCTTCGTGCAATTTTGAGGTAACCAAAAAGGTCTGGACATCAAGTAACCCCGCCGTTGCAACCGTTGATGAAAGAGGAAATGTAACGGCTGTCGGCAAGGGCGAATGTGTTATTACCGTAAAATGCTACGGCAAGGATTCGTTCGGAAAAGAAGTTCAGTCAACGGCAAAAACAAAAATTGCAGTCAGCGAAAAATCACAGGCAAATAACCTTAAAGAACTTTTCAGAGAGGTTTTTGATAACTTTTTCAGGGTTAAACTTTATGATTTTGCGGAGAATCTGAGAGGATTTATCCGTTTGCTGTTCAGAATTGCATATTAAATAACAATGGCTTGCATCGGTTTTTGCCTTTGCAAGCTGTTTGTTATTGAAATAAAAACTTTTTTAATGTATAATTTTATAAATTGATTTACATTACAGGGGTGTTGGAATGAAAAAAGCATTATCCGTTACTCTTGCGTTTATAATATTTGCACTTTCCGTAATTCCGTGTTTATCATTGAATACGGTAAAAGCAAACGCTTCCGAATATGATAACAGATGCGGGCTTGGTTTGAGCTGGTATGTTGATACCGCTTCGGGTGTGCTGAATATAAACGGAAAGGGCAGAACTTTTGAATATAAAAGCGGTTCTGCACCCTGGGATAAATATGCAAAAAGCATAACAGGTATTGTTGTTTCCGAAGGCGTAACGCATCTGCTTTCGGGCACTTTCGATAAGCTCACAAAAGCGGTCAGCCTCAGTCTGCCTTCATCTCTCGAGGCGATTGAAACAACTGCGGATATGCCCGCACTTGAAACGATAATTATCCCCCAAAAAACACAGCTTCATTATGTTATAAGTTCGTTTGCCGATGAGAGCTTATGGTATCACAGCCACGAAAACGGCTCGCTCGTTTATATCGGCACATTCCTTTTCGGTTATAAAGGCTCTCTGCCCGATGATATGACTGCCCTGAAAATTCCCGAGGGCACAACCGCAGTCAATGCGGGTGCGTTTAACAGCAAAACAAAGATAACTGATATTACCTTCCCCGATTCGCTTGTATATATCGGATATAATGCCTTCATGAATACAGGCTGGTATAAGGCTCAGCCCGACGGTCTTGTATATGCGGGCAATGTTTTATACAGATGGAAAGGGCCTATGGAAGCGGATGAAACCGTTATTTCCATAAAACACGGCACAAAAGGTATTGCCGAATATGCTTTTTCGGCAGAAAACGCTGTATTGAGCAACGATAAAATAAGTGCCGTAACCATTCCCGCAACGGTTGAAATAATCGGCGATTCGGCATTCAACGGCTGTGACGACCTTCTTAAAGTAACCTTTGAAGAGGGATGTTCTCTGCGTAAAATATGCGACAGTGCGTTTGTTCAATGCGATATGACATCATTTGAAATCCCCGAAACGGTTGTTGAAATAGGCGATTATGCGTTCGGTTCAACAAAGCTGAGAAGCGTATATATCCCCGCGGGTGTTCTTATGCTTGACGGTGCGTTCAAATCGGCAAGCTCTGTTGACAGGTTTGAAGTTTCGCCCGATAATCCCAATTATTGCTCCGATGTCAGCGGTGTGCTTTTCAATAAAGATAAAACCGTTCTTCATTTTTATCCCGGCGGAAACCGCAGAGAAAATTATACCGTGCCCGAAGGCGTTCTTTATATTGCCGACTGTGCTTTTGCGGGCAGTAAGCTGAGAAATCTCACGCTTAACGATGAGCTTATCGCAACGGGAACCGTTCTTTTTTCAAACAGTTATATAACAAAGCTTGATTTTGGGGCGGGGCTTGAAACTATCAGATATCAGCTGTTTAATAACACCAACCTCAGATCGCTTGTTATTCCCGAGTGTATAAAAACAATCGAACACCGTGCTTTGGATATCAGCAATTTTACGGATATCTATTTTCTTAACGAAGATGTTTCTTTTGAGGGCGACAGCGTATATTCAAATTCGCTCAAAAAGAAAATACTGTTTCATTGCTATGAAAATTCAACCGCACACCGCCACGCAGAGGAATACGGAATAAATTATGTTCTTTTTGACGATGTGCATTATACCGCCGAGATAGATGAGCTTATTGCAAAGGCACAGGGTGTTTACAGACCCGATTATACCGATGAAAGCCTTGCAAAGCTTGATGCCGTATTGGCAAAAATCAATCTTGAGGCGGAAAATCTTACCCAGTATCAGATAGATGACTGGTGCGATGAACTCAGAAATGCGATTGACAGCCTTGAAGTGAAAGCAACGGATTTTTCAAGAGTGGATAAGGCGGTTGAAGATGCAAAGTCCGTTGACCGCAGACTTTATACGGAAGAATCTCTCGCAAGGCTTGATGCCTCAGTCAATGCGGTTGACAGAACGGCAACCGACGGCAAAATAATTGATGCCTTTGCACAGGCAATCGAAAATGCCCTGAAAAATCTTGAATATCTTCCCGCCGATTATTCCGCCGTCAATGCGGAAATCGCAAAAGCCGAATTGATTGACAGACGCTGTTATTCCGAAATATCATTAATCGCTCTTGATAAAGCGGTAAATTCCGTTGAATACGGTCTGAATATAACCGAACAGGCAAGGGTTGATTCATTTGTAAAGCCCATTTCCGATGCACTTTCCGCCTTGCAATATGCTTCAATCGTGCTTCGTCACGAACCTTGCGGAGTTATTGTATCTGCAACGGCAAAAGAGATAAAGCCCGATACGGTGCTTGCCGTTGAAGAAGTTGACCCGTCAAATTATGAGGGCACAAATTTTGCAGTCGGCGGTTCAATAAGAAGCCTCAGATTCTATGATATCAATCTTGTTTATGAAGCGGCAGTTGTTCAGCCCGACGGCACAGTATCTGTTAAAATCAGGCTTGCAGACGGCGTTGACCCGAATAAATGCAAGGTCTATCACGTTACGGAGGATATCGTAAATCCGCTTGTGCGTTTTGCAAGCACCGTAGACGGCAACTATATTGTTTTTGAAACCGATCATTTCAGCGAATTTGCGGTTATAGAAGTTGAAACCGTGCTTGAAAGTATAGAAGTATCGTCGTTGCCCGCAAAAACCGAATACCTGACAGGCGAATCCCTTGATTTGACGGGCTTTAAGGTTGTTGCAAACTACAGCGACGGCACAAGCAAAGAAATTGATGACTACGTTGTCGGTATGGTTGATATGCAGACTGCGGGCAGAAAAACTGCGGTTGTTTACTATACTTACGGCAATATAACAAAATCGGCTCAGTTCAATATAACCGTTATCGGAAAAACGGGCACGGATATCGTAATCCGCAATCCGTCGGTAACAACAATAAAATACGGTGACAGAATTATTCTTCATGCCGATATCAACGGCAATCTGCCCGAGGGATATTATATTGAATGGACTGCGTCAAACGGGAATTTCAGTATATCTGTATCAGCCGACGGCAAAACCTGTACGGTTGCACCGAATAAAAAGGGTAACACAACCTTCACCGCAACCGTTTATGATGCCGAAGGCAACAAGGTTTCTGCCGATGAGCAGGTTATGACCTCAAAAGCGGGCATCTTTGATAAGATTATCGCATTTTTCAAAAAACTGCTCGGTCTTACAAAAACCATACTGCAGGATTATAAAGCATAAAAAGATAAAAGAAATTGCCCTGAATTGTACGGAGAGTACAGTTCAGGGCAATATAATATTTCAGAATCAGAGATTCAGGTCGTCTGCAGAAACATAAGCACCTGCTCCGGAGTGAGTGCCTGTTTTAAGATAATCAGAGTAATTCTGCATTGCAACAAGCTCCTTGGCACGGGCATCGTTTGCCATATTCATATAGTACATTTTTGACTGACCTACCTGACGGTCTGCAAGTTTGTTGTAGTAGTCAAAAGGCTCTTCAACCGTGTCACCTGTTGTCATATTGTGCAAGGTTGTTGCGGTGTAATTATTCTGAATTCTGTATGATACAAATGTAAGAACGCAGGTTTCACCTTTGGAGTTATTGAAAACAACAACATAAGCACCGTTGGCTGTGGCTGTGGAATAATCACGTCTTATGCTGCGGAAATCGCTGCCTGCAAGATATGCATATGATTCAGCTACTGCGTTGTTTCCGCAGATTGTGCAGATGCCGTTTGAGTTTGTGTTGTGGTTGCCTGCTTCGCCTTCGGTTGCGTTACAAACGGTGCACTTTTTGGGTGATGTGCAAGTTGCTTCAGACCATGTGTGACCTTTTGCTTCGCCCTCGGTTGCATCACAGTTTTTGCACTTTTTGGGTGAAGTACAGGTTGCATCAGACCAGCTGTGACCCTTTGCTTCGCCCTCGGTTACACCGCAGTCTTTGCAGGTTTTGGGAGTTGTGCAGGTTGCTTTTTTCCAGCTGTGAGTGTGTACCGTTGTCTGAACTTCGGTAGTGCTTGTTTCAACCGTTTCGGTAACTTCGTTTGCAAGCGTTGCGGTTTCTTGCTCTGTTGCCTGTGCGGGAGTATCTGCCTGAGTTGTTGTTTCGTTGTTATCAACGGCTTTTGTGCAGGCAAACAAGCTGAAGCACATCGCAAACACGAGAAGAAAAGCGAATAATTTTTTCATAGTTCAACCTCCGTATATTGTCGGATATTTTTGCCGTACAGCTTATGTTAAGCCGTACAACGCATTGTTTCAATTATACTACAAAAAAATTTATTGTAAAGGTTTTTTGACATTATTGATTTATAAATCCTCAGCGTATTTCTTGTTTTTTGCGGTGTAATATGCTAATATAAATCAAAACAAACAGAAAGCTGGTTTTCGTATGGCTATAGTTCGATGGTTTGAATCCGTTTTGATTATCTTTTCTCTGATGTTTACATCAATAACAGGCTTTTTTAACGGCACAAATAAAGATGCTCAGTTGCTTCAGGAAAAGACAGGCGGATACATTTACGGGGTATGCCATCCTGATGAAAATTATGAACGCATCAATGAGCTTGGTCTTGGTTGGGTGCGTTTTGATATTCCGTATCCGTATAATGCAGACGGCAGTATCAGCAATTCATATACTGAGTTCAAAAACAGAGCAAAGGGCTACGCTGAACAGGGAATCAAAATTCTTGCTATTACTCCCTACCCGAGATCGTATTTTGACATCGGCGGTTTTGACCCGTCAGCAGACGAAAATGCCGAACGCACAAAAGAAATTGCAGTATTTCTCTGCAACGACCTGCGTGATATTATAGGCGGAATACAGATAACAAACGAGATGGGTGTTACCAACTTCACATATCCGCTGACAATGGAGCAAGCGGCAAAGTTTATCGGTATTCAGGCAGAGGCTCTCAGCGAAGTGAAGGGCGATCTGATAATCGGTTACAACTCTGCGGGTGTTATGGAAGAACTGCACTACCTTATGAAACCTTATCTGCAGTATATGGATTACGTCGGCGTTGACCTTTACTACGGCACATGGTACGGCGGCGAACTGTATGACTATGTTTCCGCAGTCCGCAAGGTAAACCGTATAACTAAAAAGCCGATTATTGTGGCGGAATTTGGTTTTGTCAGTGCGGGTGAGCCGAAAAGTGATACGGAGCGTGCTGAAATCCTTGCACGTTACGGCTATGATTCCGAAGCTGAGGCACGTGCGGATATTGAGAATTTTGTTGCAAAGTTGCCTGATGCACTGAAATCACACGTCTACGAGGAATTCCCCGACCCCGCAACATGGGGAGATGCAGTTTTCGAGGCTATGGATAAGCATTTTTACTGCTATCTTGATGAAACACTCACAGGTATAGCCCATACACCTGAGGGTCAGGCTGAGTTTTACAGAGAACTTTTGCCGAATCTGAAAAAGATAGACTGTCTTGCGGGCTTTTTCGTTTTTTGCTGGAGGGATTCATCTGCCTGTTGGTACTGCGGACAGTCGGACTGCCCCTATGAAACAGCATGGGGAATAACAGATATCAACGGAAATCCCAAGCCCGCATTTTATGCAATAAAAGATGCTATGG
>JAXJVE010000063.1:0-3091 GCA_036308705.1 Acutalibacteraceae bacterium | reverse complement strand
GAATATAAATACATAAAAGAATAATCGGGAGGACAAATGAAGATTACAAAGAAAATTATCGCATTGATTTTAACCCTTGCAATCGGATTTTCCGTTTGCGTCCCCGCTGCAAACGCGGTGAATAATACGGCACCCCGTAATTTTGGCGATTACCGTCAGTTTCTTTCGGATAAGGGCTATCCCGCACTTTCATCAAAACAGTTTATCGAAATGACAAAGATGTTCAACTTTGCCGTAAGATTCTTTACGGGCAGAGGATTTATTGAACCCGAGTATTTCAATATTACCGCCGATGCACTTCTTACGGAGATTTGCAACGATGTTGCGAGCGACAGCGGATTTGATATTTTAATGCTTGTTAGCCATTTCCCCGAGTCGAATCAGTATGCAAAGTTTGTAACCGAAACTTTTCAGATTGATACTACCGCACTCAGAAACAAATTTTATGAGCTGAGATATGCAGAGGATGAAAAGGGCAACGTTCCCATGGCTTGCGTATACTATTTCCTCGGCCTTTATTTCAGCGTTATTGAGGAGTGCCACGCATATTGCGAGCCTCTTGAAGGCAAAGAAAACGAATACGAAGTATGCCTTAAGATTATTCTTAAAGACGGCACTTTCGAGAGAGTCGGCACAGGCGTTGTTATCAATACCGAAACAGGTATGGTAACCGGTAAAGACGGCGGAAGTATTCTCGGCATCGGTTTTGAATTCTCTTATGAAGAGCTTCTTCTTTATGCACAGACAAACGTATGGATGCGTGATTTCGGCTTCACCGTGCTTTATGACCTTTTCTGCTACACAACACCGTTCTTCTTCTATGACACACGCAGAATCAAGTTTGATTATAACGGACTTGAGTGGATGGTTCAGGTATGGAAGGGCAACTATCTTGTAAGCAACGGTGCGGAGGTTGGTCTTTATAACCGTCAGCCCGGTTCATTCGGCACTTATTATGACTGTGCAAACAATGAGCAGATGATGAATATGTCAATGAAACTTTACCACGGCGACGATTTGATTCTTGAACGTCCCGAACAGCTTCATTGGTGGCTTACGGGCTTTAAAATAAGCGATACTCTTTATCCTGCAAATAAACTCACCATTGATTTTACACTTGAAATGCCCGATGAAGAAATGCTCAACGCTTTTTGTGAATCGGTAGATAAGCATTACAGAAACGATATGACCTATACCGTTGACGGTCTTAAGGTTAATGTAATATGGTAAAAACAAAGTCTTGCGGAGTTCATTCTCTGCAAGGCTTTTTTGATATGTAAAATCCGCTTTACATCAGTTGAAACCTTTCTGCAAACTGAAGTTGATTGATTTTGGTGCTCATTTGATGATAAAATCATCAGGGAAGGAGTGAAGTTATGGCTTTTGTAGGATTCTGGATGATACCGCTGATACTTATATTTTTGTTAGTTGACAAATTTCTTGAAATTTTCGGCTTTGACCTTTCTGCCTGGCTGAGCGAACCGGGTAATGTTGAAAAGGTGGTTGAAGCAATTATTGATATCATAGATTTTCTCGGAAATATATACTCAACCGTTCAGACTTACATAACATCTTTTCTTGATTTCTGCCGTGATGTGCTTCCGTTTGTCTGATAAATTGTATCTGTCCGACAGCAGGATTTCTGCCGTCGGGCTTTTGTATTGTAAAAATAATCTTATTGAAACTTTAATTTTTTTATGTTATATTACATAATGGTTAGATTTGAACTTGTTTTATTCAAGGAGGAAATAATATGTGCAATTGTAATTGCGGAGGACCCAAAAGCGATCTTTCGCTTATTGATGATGTGCTCAGGGAATACGGCGGTGTGCCGAGCAATCTTATCACCATTCTTCAGAAAGCACAGAATATCTACGGATATCTGCCCAAGGATGTTATGTACTGCATAGCGGAGAATGTGGGCGTATCGCCTGCCGATGTTGTGGGTGTTGCAACTTTCTATTCGCAGTTCAGACTTACTCCCATCGGCAAGTATCTTATTATGGCTTGTCAGGGTACCGCCTGCCACGTTAACGGCAGTGAGCGTGTTACTGCGGCAATTTCGGAATATCTCGGTATCGGCAACGGCGAAACAACTGCAGATGGGCTTTTTACTCTTGAAAATGTTGCCTGCCTCGGCTGTTGCTCGCTTGCCCCCGTTATTATGATAAACGGCGAAGCTTACGGTAACCTTACTCCCGATTCAGCGGTTTCCGTAATAAAATCAATTCAGGAAAAGGAGGGTAAATAATGCGAGTTATAATCGGCGAAGGCTCCTGCGGTATTGCGGCAGGTGCATCAAAAGTCCGTGCGGCTATTGAAAATATAATAACCGCAAACGAACCCTTCTCACTCGGCAGCACGGGTTGTATCGGTATGTGCTTCCTTGAACCTATTGTTGACCTTTATGAAGGCGATAAACTTATAAAACGTCTTGTGAAAGTTACCGCAGACGATGCTCAGGCTATTGTTGACTGTGCAAGAAGCGGCGATCTTTCACTCGTTGAAAAACTTGTTATTTCCGCCGAAGATGAAGAATTTCTTACAAAGCAAACAAGAATTGCTCTTCGTCACTGCGGTATTATTGACCCCGTTTCGCTCGAGGATTACAGAGCGGCAGACGGTTATCAGGGCCTTGAAAAAGCCCTTAAAACAATGACTCCCGAGCAGGTTATCGAAGAAATCAAAATTTCAGGTCTTGCCGGCAGAGGCGGTGCGGGTTTCCCCACCTGGTTCAAGTGGAACGCGGCACGTCAGAGTGTGGGTGAAGAAAAGTATCTTATCTGTAATGCCGATGAGGGCGACCCCGGTGCATTTATGGACAGAGCTGTTATTGAGTCCGACCCTCACAGCCTTATCGAAGGTATGCTTATCGGTGCTTACGCAATCGGTGCAAAGGAAATGATTGTTTATGTGCGTGCGGAATATCCGCTTGCAATCACTCACCTTGAAATTGCCATTGAACAGGCAAAAAAGGCAAACCTTCTCGGCAAAAACATTCTCGGCACCGATTTCTCATGTGATATGAGAATCAAAGCGGGTGCGGGTGCGTTTGTCTGCGGTGAAGAAACCGCACTTATCGAATCCCTTG
>JAXJVE010000062.1:0-3179 GCA_036308705.1 Acutalibacteraceae bacterium | reverse complement strand
GAACATAAGTCTGTTGCAAAAAAAGCAATGTGTGCAAACGTTGACCTTTATTCGGGTCTTGTTTATAAAATGCTCAACATTCCTTCCGACTTGTTCACACCCATCTTTACTGTTGCAAGAGTAACAGGCTGGTCGGCACACAGAATTGAAGAGCTTGTTTCAGGCGGTAAAATCATCAGACCCGCATATAAAAACAACAATCTCAAAAACGATTATATTTCTATCAACAACAGATAAGAGGTAATTTAAAAATGAAAAGCTTTTCGCTCAAAGGCGGTTCGGGTATTGCCGCAATTGTTTTTGCCGTTGCCGCACTGCTCGCACTTCCGCTGAGAACAATTCAGTATTTTACAATCATCGAAAATAACGGCACGGGATTTTATACCGAAAACAACTGGAGTGTTTACGTGCTCGGTTTTATTCTTGCCGTTGCGGTAATTGCACTGCTCGTTCTCGGTTTTATCAACAGAAAAAATACCGGCTATGACCTTGAAGTTAAAAGCCGACCCGTATTCGGTCTTTTCTCGTTTGTAGCTGCTGCCGGAATGTTCTCAGACGGTATTTTCTGTATTCTCAACGCAGGAAGCATTGACAGTATCTTTGACTACGAAGGTAAAATAAGCAATCCTGACACTATTTTTATGTACGGTGAAGCTTTCCTTTCGGTTTTTGCCGCAATATTCTTCCTCGCACTCGGAATTTCAACTCTTTCAGGCAAAACAAACGGTTCAGAGCATAAACTCATTTCACTTGTGCCCGTAATATGGTGCCTTATCAGAATGGTTTTCCGTTTTTCACGCACAATAAGTTATCTGAGAGTATCCGAACTCACATTTGAACTGCTTATGCTCGTTTTCACAGCAATGTTCTTTATGGCTTTTGCTCAGGTCAATTCGCAGATAGGCAACAAAAATAACGAATGGAAGCTTATCGGCTACGGTCTGCCCGCAGCACTTTTTGCACTTATCTGCTTTGCTCCCAGAGTTATCGTATGGGTTTCGGGGCAGAGAGAGCTTCTTTATGAATACGCCGCAACGCCCAATATATGCGAACTTACAAACGCACTTTTCATTATCGCCGCTGTTTTCACAAGACTTTCACACGGTGTTAAAAAAGAAACACCCGAAGATGTAAAGGAATAATCAGATGTTTTTTCAGAATGTTTTAATAGCAAGTGAACAGGTTGCAATTTTATATATCCTTGTTGCCGTTGGTGCAATAGCGGATAAAGTAGGTATCTATACCGAAAAAGTTGCAAAAAGCTGCACCGACCTGCTCTTTTATATCATCACCCCCGCCGTTATAATCGAGAGCTTCCTTTCTCTTGAGTATAATGCAGAAACGGCAAAAAGCCTTTTTATTGCAATGGGTTGCGGATTTTTGCTTCACATCGTTTCGGCGGGTATTTCCGCCATTGTTTTCAACAAAAGCCCCGCAGATAAGAAATGCATTTATAAGTATTCCTGTGCATACGGCAACTGCGGATATATGGCTCTGCCCCTTGCGGGTGCGGTGCTCGGTGATGAAGGCGTGTTTTACTGCTCGGCGGTAATTATTTCGTTTCAGATTTTCAGCTTTACTCACGGTATTTATACAATCACCAAAGGTAAAGAAGGCGAAAAGATTAAGTTTGATTTCAAAAAACTTATTCTCAATCCCGGTGTAATTTCTGTTATAATCGGTCTGCCTCTTTTCCTTTTATCGGTTCAGCTCCCCGAAATCATTTCAAAACCTATGGGTTATATTGCAAGCCTTAACACACCCGTTGCAATGCTTATTTTCGGCACTTACATTGCAAACACCAATTTCAAAAGCATTTTCAAAAACTGGCGTATATTCGGTGTTGCACTCGTAAAACTGATTATTCTTCCCCTTCTGCTGATAACATCATTCAGATTTATGGGCATTTCGGGTGCATTGCTTGTTGCACTTTCAATTTCAGCAGGTGCACCTACCGCAAACAACACCGTTATGTTTGCCGCAAAGTATGACAGAAACACAGGTCTTGCATCGCAGACCGTTGCGGTAGTCAGCTTTATTTCAATAATCACATTGCCCGTTATGATTGCTCTTGCACAGGCTGTGGGAGGTACAAATTGACACTTGAAAGAATAATGGATGAAATCTCGCCTCTCTGGGGAGTTTGCCATTTCGATTCAATAAAAGACGGGCTTATTGACTGCAGAGCAAAAAGCCGATTACCTCAGAATTCAAAATCGGTTATCGTTGCCTGCTTCCCGTATCTTCTCAGCGAAGAAAACTATCATAAATCAAATGTTTCAAAATATGCCGCAGTAACGGATTATCACACCGTTGCAATGAGCAGACTCAACTCGGCTGTAACAAAGCTGAAAGAAATCTATCCGCAGAATGAATTCTCTGCTTTTGCGGATAACTCACCGATTCCCGAGGTGAGTGCGGCGTGTAAATCGGGTCTTGGAGTAAGAGGAATGAACTCCCTGCTCATAACCGAAGAATACGGTTCATACGTATTCATCGGTGAAATCGTTACCGACCTTGAAATAACTCAGGTTGAATCCGAAGAAAAAAAGTGTATAGGCTGCAAAAAATGTATCGGTTTATGCCCTTCGGGTGCACTGAGTGAAAACGCTTTTGATAAATCGGTATGTCTTTCTGAAATAACTCAAAAGAAGGGCGAACTTTCCGAAAGCGAAACAAAACTTATGAAGGAATGCGGCTGTGTATGGGGTTGTGACATCTGTCAGGATGTATGCCCTATGAACAAAAATGCCGCAGTTACAAAAATTGAAGAATTTCTTTTCTCGCCGCTTGCGTATGTTGAATCAGGCTGCGAACTTGACGGCAGAGCATACGAATGGCGGGGAAGAAAAGTTATAGAACGAAACATTTCAATTCTTAACAGATGAAAGGAGAATCATTATGAAACTTATCGTTGCAATTATCAATAACGATGACTGTGCAAGTGTACTCAGCGAGCTTTCCGCAAAGGGATACGGAGCAACCAAGCTTTCAACATCGGGCGGATTTCTCAGAGCGGGTAACTCCACTTTGCTCATAGGAACCGAAGATGAAAAGGTTGATGATGTTATTGCAATTATCAGCGAATTTTCACGCAGACGCACCCAGATGGTCACTCCTTCACCTTCGTTTATGGCTGAAGGCTTCATCTCGAGAGCCGTTGAAGTTACCGTTGGCGG
>JAXJVE010000061.1:0-5093 GCA_036308705.1 Acutalibacteraceae bacterium | reverse complement strand
GCTATACCGGCGGTGACGGCAGAACAAGAATGAAGCAGATGAAACTGAAGTTCAGAGATTTTGCGGCTTTTGTATTTCTTGTTGCGGTTGCGGCGGGCGTAATATTCCTTAATATTAAATTCGAGGCGGTTATCTGATGCGTAATTTGCTTTTGACAATTTCATTTGACGGTACGGCATATCACGGCTGGCAGGTGCAGGAAAATGCAGTCACCGTTCAGCAGACTTTACAGGATGCTATGGAGCATATCTGCTCAAAGCGTGATAACGTTGTGGGCTGTTCAAGAACGGATGCGGGTGTTCACGCCAATATGTATTGCTGTAATATCCGCACGGAGAGTGCGATTGAATGCAAAAAGCTTGTCGGTGCACTCAATGCGGTTCTTCCCCGTGACATAGCGGCACTTGATTGCAAGGAAGTTGATTATGATTTCCACGCAAGATATGACTGCAAGTCAAAAGAATACATATATAAAATATGGAACTCGCCCAACAAAAATCCGTTCCTCTATAACTACAGCCTTCATTATAAATATCCGCTTGATGAAGAATTTCTTTCCCAGCAGGCAAAGGCGTTTATCGGCACCCATCATTTTGATGCTTTCTGTGCCGCAGGCAGCAGCGTTGAGGATACGGAAAGAACGGTTCTAAATGCCTGTGTTGAGCGTGAAGGTGATATGGTTATATTCAGAGTTGAAGCAGACGGCTTCCTCTATAATATGGTCAGAATTATGACGGGAACCCTGATTGATATTTCAAGAAAGAAAATTCCCGCGGACTCAATAGAGCAGGTTATACTTTCAAAAAACCGTTTTGCGGCGGGTTACACAGCCCCCGCAAGAGGCTTATATCTTAATAAGATACATTATTGATGGTGACAGTATATGGCAAACAAAAAAGTAGTTAAGCTGTCAAAACAGCGTAACAAAAAAAATGTAAAAAAACTTTTGAAACTTGCAGTTATTCCTGTTGTTATTCTTGTTGTTCTTTCGGCACTGTTTCTCAGTGCAAGGCTTATGGGTAATGTTGCGGTTTCAAATATAACCGATGCGGTGCGAGAGGTGAAAACGGTATTCACAAAAGGTGAAGGCTACCCCCACGCTCTTGATGCACTCACCTTCCGAAAAGCAACGGCAATCGGCAGTAAACCGCTTGTTATCTATGATGATTCAAGCGTTGTTCTCAGCTCATCTGCCTCAAAAATATTTTCAAATCAGCTTACCTCGGGTGACTCAAAGGTTTTTTCAAAAAACGGCAGAGCTTTGATTTACAGCAATACCTCAAACAAGGTTATTCTTCAGAGCAGAAGTGAAATCCTCGGTACGCTTGAAGAAGAAGGCAGCATCGTAACCGTTGACCTTTCAAAAAACGGCTGTGTTGCAACGTCTTATACAACATCCGAAAAACAGAGCGTGTTAAAAGTATATGACAGATATTTCAAAAATCAGTTTCAGTGGGAATGTTCTCAGGAATATATTTCATCAATAGCACTTTCAAAAAACGGAAAGAATGTTGTTATTGCAGAAATCGGTACTGAAAACGCTGAGATTTTTACAAATATAATCCTTTTTAACACCAAATCAGAAAAGCCCGTTGCAGAGCTTCATTACGGCGGAACACTTTTCCTTGAAGTAATTTACACCGATTCGAATAAGATAATAGCAGTCGGCGATAACAAAACGGTTGTTCTTGATAAAAACGGCAAAGTTATCGAAGAGCTTGATTATTCTGAGGACAGTATTATCTCCGTTGATGCGGATGATTCGGGTAATACGGTTGTTTGCTATAAGGAATTCGGCGGTTCAAAAACCGCTGTAGTCAGATATTCAAAGAGCGGTAAAATGACTTTTTCGATTGTAACTGACGGTGTGCCCGATTGTGTTGCAGCTTACGGCAGCAAAACCGCACTTGTAAGCGGTAACGAAATCTTTATTTATTCATCAAAGGGTGAAGAAAGCGAAAAAATCGAAACTGAACATCCTGTTACCGAAGTGTTCTGGTGTTCAGGTACACTTTATGCAGTTGAAAACGGTCACATATACCGATATTGACATCTCGGCTCACTTAAAGTAAAATCATCATAAAGGGGGAGAGGCAGTGAATCCTTTTTCAATCGCAATTGATGTTGTGTTTGTTGCGATTATTGTTATATGCATCATCCTCGGGCGAAAAAAGGGCTTTATCAGAATGGTTCTTTCGCTTGTTGCGTTGATTGCAAGCTGGATTGTTGCAAATAAATTTGCTCCTGCCGCCTCACAATGGCTCAACGATAATTTCATTCGTGAAAAAGCAATTGCTTTGCTTACCGAAAAGCTGACGGCAGTTATCGAAAACGGTTCACGGGAAATTATTGAAGCAATCCCCGAATACATAATAAATGCGGCAAAACTTGCAGACATATCTTTTGAAAGCATCCTCACTTCTGCAGGTGAACCGTCTGTTGCGGCGGAGAATATTTTTTCTGCGTGTGAAACAACCGTTGTTTTACCCGTTCTTGAATTTATAATGTTTATTGCGATTTTTATTGCTGTGAGCATTGTTCTTTCGGTTGTTGTACGGCTTGCAGATAAATTATTTGATTTGCCTGTATTAAAAAATCTGAACAAAATGCTCGGTGCCGCAATCGGTGCGGTAAAAGGTGTATGTTATGCAGGCGTTCTCGGTGTTATACTGAATGCGGCAAGCTACATCACATCAGACAGTAAAGTTGCCGAAGCTATAAACGGCTCTTATATACAAACATTTATATCTTTTTTGATTGAAAAGATTTAAGGAGGAAAACATAATGAAAGCTTTAATCAAAGAATACCTTACGGGAGCTCTTACAATTCCCAATCTTCTCTCGCTCATAAGAATTTTGCTTGTCCCCGTTTTTGCTGTTCTTTTTCTTAACGAGAATATCGAAAACAATTACGTCTGGGCGATTATCGTGCTTGCATTTTCAGGATTCACAGATTTTCTTGACGGCAAGATTGCCCGCAAATTCAATCAGATAAGTGCACTCGGCAAACTTCTTGACCCCATTGCCGATAAACTTTCACAGATGACAATTGCGGTTGTATTTTATCTTACCTTCAGCAAGAGCGAAGATGAAATGATTAACACATTCAGCTGGATTTTCCTTGTCTTTATTATCAAAGAAGCTGTTATGATGGTTATTGCCGCAATAATGATTGCATTCGGCATCAAACCCGTTGCCGCTGAACTTCCCGGCAAACTTGCAACTCTTGCATTCTATACCATTATGTGCGTTGTTATGGCATTCGGCCCCGATATCGGCGTTGTTCATAAAACCTTCGGCGTTGATTGGGTGCTTCCCTCAGCGGTTATGCTTGTGCTTGTAGGTATCTGTGTTGTGCTTACCGTTATTGCTTTGTTCAGCTATGCACCCGGCGTAATCCGTCAGATCAAAGAAAAGAAAAACTCAAAATAAAAAGGAAATATATTAATGAAACAGGTTTTATGTGCAAAATGCAAAAAACGCCCCGCAATGTTTTTTGTAACAAAGGTTGAGGGTGAAAACACCACCCAGGAGGGTCTTTGCATTAAATGTGCAATGGAAATGAATATAGGCCCCGTAAAACAGATAATGCAGAGTATGGGCATTTCTGAGGATGAACTTGAAGAAGTAAGCGAACAGTTTGAAGCAATGTTCGGTGAAGACGGCGGATTTGAACCCGGCGGTGCGGGTACAATGCCTTTCCTTCAGAATTTTGGAGCGATGAATCAGAATTCGGGCAGTGAAGAAAAAACTTCATCCGAATCAGGTGACGGTACCGAAGAGAAAAAGAAAAAATGGGGCGGCAGAAAGAATAAAGATAAGGCTGAGGATGAAAAGAAACGCAAGTATCTCAGCCAGTTCTGTACAGACCTCACCGCAAAAGCAAAAGCGGGCAAGGTTGACCGTATTATCGGCAGAGAAAATGAGATTTACAGAGCTGTTCAGATTCTTTGCAGAAGACAGAAGAATAACCCTTGCTTCATCGGTGAACCCGGTGTAGGTAAAACAGCTATCGCAGAGGGGCTTGCACTCAGAATTTCAAACGGTGAAGTTCCCGCAAAGCTCAAAAATAAAGAAATTCATATGCTTGACCTTGCCGCACTTGTTGCGGGCACTCAGTTCAGAGGTCAGTTTGAAAGCAGAATCAAGGGCCTTGTTGAAGAAGTACGCAGTGACGGTAACATCATTCTGTTCATAGATGAGGTTCATTCACTTGTTGGTACAGGCGATGCGGAAGGCTCGATGAACGCCGCAAATATCCTCAAGCCCTCGCTTTCAAGAGGCGAAATTCAGATTATCGGTGCAACCACTTTCACCGAATACAGAAAATATATTGAAAAGGATGCCGCCCTTGAACGCAGACTTCAGCCTATCAGAGTTGAAGAGCCTTCAATTGAGCAGACATCTGAAATGCTCAAGGGTATCAAGGATTATTACGAAGAATTCCACAGAGTGAAGGTTACCGATACACTTATCGAAAAAGCCGTTGTTCTTTCAGAAAGATATATCAATGACAGATTTTTGCCTGATAAGGCAATCGACCTTCTTGATGAAGCGTGCACCTGCGCAAACCTTCGCAACAAGAATATAAGCAACTTTGAAATTGCATCTGCCGAGCTTGCTGAAATGGAAGCCCGTGAAGCTGAGCTTATGGAAGAAACAGAGGCGGATTATGAAGAAATTGCCAAGGTAAAGGCAGAAATTATTCAGAAAAAAGAAGAAGTAAAGAAACTTGAAGAGCTTGCTTCTGATAATAACGTTACCGAAGATGACCTTGCAAGAGTTATTCAGCTCTGGACAGGTATCCCTGCAAGCAAGGTTATTGAAAGTGACCTTCGCCGCCTTTCACAGCTTGAGGATAACCTCAAGGCGGGTATCATCGGTCAGGATGAGGCAATTTCACTTGTGAGTGCCGCAGTAAGACGAGGAAGAGTTCAGATTAACCCCAGAAGAAGACCCGCATCGTTTATCTTTGTAGGACCTACGGGCGTTGGTAAAACAGAACTTGTAAAACTCCTTGCAAAAGAGCTTTTTGAAACTCCCGAAACTCTTATCAGACTTGATATGAGCGAGTTTATGGAGAAACACTCCGT
>JAXJVE010000060.1:0-4464 GCA_036308705.1 Acutalibacteraceae bacterium | reverse complement strand
TGGTACACATCGGCTGAGTTTGATAATGTTAAGGTTGTTTCAAATGAAACAGGCAAAACTCTCGGCTCGGATAAATTCTCAACTCCGCTTAATTTCTGGTGGAATTGGGATAACATCTACGGCAGCAACGATTTTGAAATCAAAAAAGGCAAGCTTGTTCAGACAAACACCTGGATGCCCTATACGGAAACGGGTATGGTAGCATATTTCGGCGTTGACGAATGGACAGACTATACTTACACCGTTGAGGCGACAAAGCTTGACGGCGAAGAAGGTTTCATTATCCCCTTTGCGGTAAAGGACAGTCAGAACTGTTATTTCTGGAATATCGGCGGTTGGGGCAACACCGTTTCGTGTATTCAGCAGATAGAAAACGGTGCAAAATCAAAAATTCTCGGTACGGTAAGACCCTGCACAATCGAAACAGGCAGAACATACGAAATAAAAATCGTTGTTTCGGGCACAAAGGCTCAGTGTTATCTCGACGGCGAACTTTATGCGGAATATGACTTTGCATCAAATGCCGAAGCTGAGGCATACCATGTTGTAAGTACCGACGAAAACGGCGATATAATCGTAAAAATCGTTAATGTTACGGAAACAAGCAAGGTTGTTGCGGTTGATATCGCAAATGCAGATGTAAAATCATCGGCAACGGTGCATCAGGTTGCGGGCGACAGCTTTAATAATGATAATATTCTCGGTGCAAAAGAAGACTGCATTATGGAAGAATTCACGGTAAACGGTTTTTCGGACGAATTCAACTACACCGTACCTGCATTTTCCGTAACCTGCATAAGACTTGAAAGGAAATAATCAATGAATTGGAACGGCATTGAATGTGAAGAATTCATTTTTGACGGTCAGGAAGCTATCGTTGTTATTCCCGACAAAAAAGTTAAAGCTCCCGTTCTTGCGGTTAAAACAGAGTATTGGAACGCATTCCCCGAAACGGAAATTGAGCTTTTAAAAAAAGGCTTTTACCTCTGTTTTATTGAAAATGAGAACCGTTGGGGTGCAGATGCAGACCTTGACCGCAAAGCGGAATTTGTAAAACATATTATCAACGAATACGGCTTATCGCAAAAATGCGTGCCCGTAGGTATGAGCTGCGGCGGACTCATCGCAATTAAGTTTGCGGCAAAATATCCCGAACTCGTTGCGTGTATTTATGTTGATGCACCCGTACTCAACTATATGAGCTGCCCTTGCGGATTCGGCAAAGGCGATGCCTGTTGCGAAGATTTCCCCGAAATATTTGATTCTCTCGGAGTGAAAGATGTTTCTGAGCTGATTTGTTATCTCGATATGCCGATGCACAGAATCCCCGCTCTTGTTGAGGCAAAAATTCCCGTCATTATGGTTGCAGGCGGTGCAGATAAAACCGTACCCTATGACGAAAACGGTATTCTTCTTGAAAAGGCTTACAGAGAAAACGGCATCGACATTGAGGTTTTCATAAAACCCGATTGTGCTCATCATCCCCACGGACTTGAAAATCCCAAACCGATTGTTGATTTTATTCTCGCTCACTGTTGACTTCGGTGTTTTAGTCGGCTATAATACAAATATAATATGTAACTGCCACCGGGTAGAAAATGCAAAGCATTTGTTGATACATCGTTAGGTCTTTGAAGATGTATCCGCAAATGCTTTTTTGTTTGGAGGATATATGAAGTATTTCTCAAAATTTGAAATCGGTCTGTGGAGCTCGTCTGTTTTGCTCATTCTCGTTTCTTTCTTTTTGTTTGACAAAGAAAATCATCTTACTCTTACTGCGTCGCTCATAGGCGTAACATCGCTGATTTTCAACGCAAAAGGCAACCCCACAGGTCAGGTGCTGATGGTGATATTCAGCATACTTTACGGCATAATCTCTTATTCGTTCAATTACTACGGAGAAATGATAACGTATCTCGGCATGACAATGCCTATGGCTGTTTTTGCTCTTGTTTCGTGGCTCAGAAACCCCTATAAAGGCAACAAAGCAGAAGTGAAAGTAAATCACATCAGCAAAAAAGAAACGGTTTTTATGCTCATTCTCACCGCCGCCGTGACCGTTGTTTTTTATTTTATTCTCAGGCATTTCAAAACCGCAAATCTGCTGCCGAGCACACTTTCCGTCACAACAAGCTTTATGGCGGTCTATCTCACCTTCCGACGCAGTGCGTGGTATGCGATAGCTTATGCGGCAAACGATATCATTCTCATCATTCTCTGGATTTTTGCCGCTGTGACGGATATTTCGTATATTCCCGTCATCATCTGCTTTGCGGTGTTTCTTGTAAATGATATCTACGGCTTCATAAGTTGGAAAAAGATGTCCGCTCGGCAAAATGAAGGTTGATATATAACTGAACATTTGATATAATACATTTATTACATACGAAACGAGGCTTGACTATGGCTAAAATTATCGGCGAAAACATCCCCAATCTCCCCTGGCAGGAAAAACCCGAAGGTTATAAATATCCCGTATGGCGTTACAGCGGCAATCCCGTTATAACCCGTGATAATCTTTATATGGCAAACAGCATTTTCAACTCTGCGGTTGTGCCTTACGGCGACGGCTTTGCAGGTGTATTCCGTGTTGACGTTATGAGCCGCGACCACACTCTTGTTGTTGGTTACAGTAAAGATGCAATCAACTGGGAGCTTGAAGAAAAGGTTATTTTCAGAGGCTACGACCCCAGACTCTGCCTTATCGACGGCAAATATTATCTTTCATGGGTAAACCTTACACCCCACGGCTCAACAATCGGCATTGCTTACACAACCGATTTCAAAGAGTGGGTACAGCTTGAAGATGCCTGCTACCCCGTTGCACGAAACGGCGTGCTCTTCCCCAGAAAAATCAACGATGAGTATGTGCTTCTCATCAGACCTTGCGACAGAGGTCACACACCCTACGGCGATATCTTCCTCAGCCACAGCAAGGACCTTACATACTGGGGTAAACACAGATTCGTTATGTCACCCGTAAAGAATTGGGAAATGACAAAGGTAGGTGCAGGCCCCACTCCTATTGAAACAGACGAAGGCTGGCTTATGTTCTATCACGGCGTGCTCACAAGCTGCAACGGTTTCACATACGCAATGGGTGCGGCTATTCTCGATAAAAACGAGCCCTGGAAGGTGCTCCACAGAGCAGACTGCTTCCTTCTTGCTCCTCACGAACTTTATGAGTGCGTAGGCGATGTACCCAATGTTGTATTCCCCTGTGCAGCACTTGCCGATGCAGAAACAGGCAGAATCGCAATTTATTACGGTGCGGCAGATACCAGCGTTGCAATGGCATTCACAACCGTTGACGAAACAATTGACTTCATCAAAAAGCACGATTTGATAAAATAAAAAATCTGCGTTTTAAACAAATCAAAAGGGCGTTTTTTGTGCAAAAAAACGCTCTTTTTTCATTTTTTTAAAAAAAATTTTTGTAAATTAAAAATGAGCATTTGCTATGAAAACAAGAGAAAAAACGAGAAAAAACGAGCTTTCAAAATGTAAATTAAAGAATTCAAAAAAACCTATTGACAAGCACTTGCTCTTATGATAATATATGCAAGCACGAAAAAATTAATTTGGAGGAAATGTTATGTCTACTTATATGCCTAAAGCGGGCGACATCGTCCGTAAGTGGTATGTGATCGATGCAGCAGGCAAGCCCATGGGTAAGGTTGCTGTTGAAGCAGCAAAGCTCCTCAGAGGTAAGCATAAGGCTATGTTTACTCCCAACGCTGACTGCGGTGATCACGTAATCATCATCAACGCTGAAAAAGCAGTTCTCACAGGCAAAAAGCTTGAGCAGAAAATGTACTACCGTCACACAGGCTATATCGGTAATCTCAAAGAGGTTAAATACAGCACTCTTATGAAGACAAAGCCTGAATTCGCAATGACACTCGCTGTTAAGGGTATGATCCCCGATACAGTTATCGGCCGTAAGGCTCTTACAAGACTTCGCGTAGTTAAGGGTGCAGAGCACGCTCACGCAGCCCAGAAGCCCGAAGCTTGGGAATTTTAAGAAAGGGAGGCTATAAATAATGTACGAATCAAATCCTTATTTCTACGGTACCGGCCGCAGAAAGAGCTCAGTAGCAAGAGTTCGCGTATATGCAGGTACAGGTAAGATCATCATCAACGACAGAGAAATCGACGATTACTTTGGTCTTGAAACACTTAAACTCATCGTTCGTCAGCCTCTCGCTCTTACAGACACAGCTGAGAAGTTTGACATCATCTGCCGTGTAGGCGGCGGCGGTGTAACAGGCCAGGCAGGTGCTATCCGTCACGGTATCGCACGTGCACTTCTTCAGTACGACGAAAACCTTCGTCCCGCACTCAAGAAGGCAGGCTTCCTCACCAGAGACCCCAGAATGAAGGAAAGAAAGAAATACGGTCTCAAAGGTGCTCGTCGCGCTCCCCAGTTCTCAAAGAGATAATTTATCCCGAATGGGGATTATC
>JAXJVE010000059.1:0-3452 GCA_036308705.1 Acutalibacteraceae bacterium | reverse complement strand
TCAAACATTGGATACCATTATAATTGATACAAACGCAAAGGATGTGGCTGTGATTGCCAATGAGATTAAGCAGTTGTAATACTGACAAATTCCAATTTAACGAAACACTCCCGCAAAACATCAAACCGATTTATATCGTTGTTTGTCCGCAACATAGAGTTGTAATATCTTCAGAATATATAATTCATAGCAGACCGTATTAATTGGTTCGAAAGAAGGATGTTGATTTATGAATACAAATGCAGAATTTCTCTCGGATATCGGCGAGCCCTTTGCATCGGGCTTGCTGGAATTATCCGACAACGGGTCACTCCCGGAAATATATTGCCGCGCATACCGCCGCTACTATGAAACCTGCCCCATTGTATATAAAGCAGGTTCACCGCTTTTTCCGAGCGGTCTGACAACGGGAATTTATACAGACACAAAAACAGGCTGTGAGGTTTATGTTATTCCGTCATACGCAACACAGATTGATATAAAATGGGACAAGCTCAGAGAAAAAAGTCCCCGTGCCGCAGAAATTATGACTCAATTCACCAAAAGCTATTCTTATGCAGGTGAATGGAATCACAGTATGCTTAATTACAAAAGAATTCTGCGCGAAGGTATCAATCAATATGAAAAGCGCCTGCTTGACAAGGAAGACAGTGATTTCAGAACGGCGTTGCTTGACCTTGTTGACGGATTACGTACCTATCATAAGCGTGTTTTGGAAGCACTTCCGAAAATGGGTGCTCCGACAGAACTTTTGCAGGCATTAAAGCAAGTTCCTTTTTCTCCTGCAAGAACGGCATACGAAGCGATAGTTGCTCTTAATTTCTGCCTTTCTCTGGACGAATGGGATAATGTCGGCAGACTTGATTCGATTCTCGAACCATATCACAAGGGTGAGGATCTTCGCCCGTGGCTTCGCTGTATGATGGAAAACATACAGATAAACGACCGCTGGAGTGTCACTCTCGGTCCCGACTACAGCGACGTGACATATCAGGTGCTGGAAGCATCTGTCGGTCTTGCTCGTCCTTTAATCGAGCTCAGGGTAACGGACGAAATGCCCGAGTCTTTATGGGAGCTTTCGGCAAAGAGGATTCTTCAGGGCGGCGGTCAGCCTGCTTTTTATAACGAAAAGGCTATCCGTCAGCGTCTGTGCGGCAGAATACCGCATCTTACACAAGAAGATGCATTGGAATTTGCGGGCGGCGGATGCACCGAAACATCGTTTGCGGGTTGTACATATTCCGGAGGAACAGACAACGAAATCAATGTTCTGAAAATATTTGAAGATTATATGTATGCAAGTCTTCCCGATTCTCCGTCTTTTGAGGAGTTTTATAATAACTTTATTGCAGTTCTTCGAAAAGAACAGGATAATCAGATGGAAACAATCAATGATTACTGGAACGAACGTGCACGAAAATGCTTTGCTCCCATCCGCACGCTTTTTATCGACGATTGTATCGACAAAGGGATAGGTTGGTTTCAGGGCGGTGCAAGATATACCTTCTCAATTCATTGCGATTCGGGTATACCCAACACGTTGGATTCACTGCTTGCCATCAAGCATCTGGTTTTTGACGAAAAACGTTATTCGCCCGAACAGTTTCTCTCGCTTTTAAAATCAGAGAATGCGGAGTTTTTTGCCGAGCTTCGTTCCTGCCCTTCATACGGTGTGGCAGATGAAAAAGCAGATGCACTCGTTCGTGATTTCACAACCGGATTTTATGAGTATTACCTCACGGGAAAGCTCGATCTCGGTCTCGGATTCTTTCCGACTGCACACCAGTTTACCCGTCATATCTCTGCAGGCTCTGTGGTAGGTCCGACACCTGACGGCAGGAAGGGCGGCACCCCCGTAGCGGATTCTTTGGCTGCTGTAAACGGAAAAGCGGTTAAAGGACCTACGGCAATGCTTACAAGTGCGGCGTGTTATGAACAAAAAGATATTTACGGCATAGCGGTAACGAATCTGTCCATAAATCAGAATTACCCTGCGTCAATACTCAAAGCCTTGGTAAAAGGTTATTTTTCAATGGGCGGAACTCAGCTTCAGGTTACGGCAACAAACCGGGAAACTCTCCTGAAAGCACGAAAAGACCCCGAAAGCTACAGGGATCTTATCGTCAGAGTAGGCGGATATTCGGATTATTTCTGTAATCTGGAAGACAGACTTAAGGATGCCGTCATTGCAAGAACGTTGTTTTAAGTATCTCTAACAGAGCGATAAATTCCAATTTATCGAACTCCTTCGGTATTCACCGAGGGAGTTTTTTCTTGATTTTTGCAATTTTCAATGCTATAATGTGGCGAATATCAATCACGAGGTTTGTTTATGAAAATTATAAAGTATTTTCCGGGAATAATTTTATCGTTTGTTATTGCCGCTCTTGCGATGTGGCTTGAAAGTCTGCTTCCGATTCATTTAATCGGCTCTGCTGTTATCGCAATGTTCATCGGTATGATTATCAACCGTTTTCTTACAAAAACAGATATCTTTGCAAGCGGTATTAAATTCACATCGAAAAAGCTTCTCAAATTTGCAATTATTCTTCTCGGTCTTTCGCTTAATATCACAACCGTTCTTCAGGTCGGCAAAATGTCATTGACAGTTATGGTGTTCACCCTGCTCACCTGCTTCGGCGGCGGATATTTCATCGGCAAAGCGTTGGGTCTTAACTGGAAGCTTTCCAATCTCATTTCAGCGGGAACAGGTATCTGCGGAGGCTCTGCCATTGCGGCTATCGCACCCACAATCGATGCAGATGACGATGATGTTGCCTATGCAATGTCGGCAACATTCCTTTTTGATATGGCAATGATTATTCTTTTTCCGATTATGGGCAGAGCAATCGGAATGACCGATGAAGCCTTCGGAATCTGGGCAGGCACAGCAGTTAACGACACGTCATCCGTTGTTGCAACGGGCTATGCGTTTTCGGAAGGTGCAGGCGATTTCGCAACAATGGTAAAGCTCACAAGAACGCTTTCGATTATTCCTACCGTTATAACTTTTGCATTCATTTCCCTTCGTCTGAAAAAGAAAGAAGCACAGAAAAACAGCAAAAACCCCGATGAACTTAAAGCAAATTTCAGTATCAAAAAGATATTCCCCTGGTTTATTCTCGGATTTGTTGCGATGTCTGTTGTTGCAAGTGTTTTTGCAATTCCTGACGAAATTGTTTCGGGAACAAAAACAGCAAGCAAATTCCTTATGGTTAGTGCACTTGCGGCAATTGGTCTTAACACATCTTTCTCAAGCTTCAAAAAGTCAGGAATCCGCCCGATGATTCACGGCTTCATCATCTCCGCACTTGTAGTAGTTGTTGCCCTGCTTGTTGAGATTTGTATGGGTGTTGTGTAATAAATTCAAGTTTATTAAACTACTCCCACCAAAACAGAGAACCACCTCTTATCGGTGCTTGTTGCATCGATTGAGGTGGTTTTGTATGTTC
>JAXJVE010000058.1:0-2321 GCA_036308705.1 Acutalibacteraceae bacterium | reverse complement strand
TATATCCGCTTCTCTTACTTTGAACAAAGTTTTTACGGTATCCATTCCGAGAAGTGAGATATATTTTTTATATGTTTTTTTGCTTATTTTATCAGGCAGAAAATCGTGGTATTCAACAAGATTGCAGACCGTTTCTCTGAATTTAACGGAGGTTTTAAGCCTTGTGAGTGTATCATAAGCGATTTTTTTGCTGATTTTTCCGTGAGAATAAAAGTGGTCTGTGCCGTTTTCATCCGTTGTTTTGCAGTGCGGTTTGCCCGAATCGTGAAACAGCATTGCAAAGCGTAATTCCGCAACAGGCTCAATATTTTCAACGGCTTTTAACGTGTGTCCCCATACATCGTAAATATGCCGTTCGTGATTCTGAGCACAGTTTTTCATCGGCGATATTTCAGGCAGAATAAAGAAGAAAACATCTTCAAATTCACGCAGAATTTTTCCTGCATCTTTGCCGCATAAAAGCTTTGATATTTCTGTAAAAATCCTCTCAACCGAGATGTTTGCAAGCAGTTTGAAATTACGGCGTATGCTTTCGGCTGTATCTTTTTCAATTCCAAATCCGAGCACCGCAGAAAACCTCAGGGCACGCAGAATACGGAGTGCATCTTCGCCGAAACGTTTATCGGGATTTCCGACACATCGGATAATTTTTTTCTCAATATCAGCCTGACCGCCAAACGGGTCTGCAAAGCCTTTTTGAGGGGAATAGGCAATGGAGTTAACGGTAAAATCACGCCTTGAAAGGTCATCTTCGATTTTGTCGGTGAAATCAACCTTATCGGGGTGGCGGTTATCGGAATACCCGCCTTCAATACGGAAGGTGGTTATTTCAAGGCTAATACCGTCAACAATCACCGTAACCGTGCCGTGTTTAAGACCGGTTTCAATTGTTCTGAAATCAGAGAAAGCGTTGAGCGTTTCTTCGGGCAGAGCACTTGTTGTGATATCCCAATCGTGTGCGGTTTTGCCCATCAGCACATCTCTCACCGCACCGCCCACAACATAAGCCGAATGGCCGTTGTTTTGCAGAATTTCAATAGCTCTATTGACTTGTGACGGAATTTTTATTACCATAATATTATTACCATTTATCGGAGGATTTTTATGAATATACAGATTTTCGGTACAAATAAATGCTTTGACACCAAAAAAGCACAGAGATATTTCAAAGAGAGAGGAATCAAATTTCAGTTTATTGATCTAACCCAGAAGAATCTCAGCAAGGGCGAATATCAGAGTGTCAGATCTGCAGTTGGCTCAATGGAAGCTCTGATTGACGAAAAGTCAAAAGCTTATGAAAAGCATTTCATCAAATATCTTGCAAGCAAAGAAGCTGTTGAAGAAAAACTTCTTGAACATGGTGAACTTTTCAAAACTCCCATAGTCCGCAACGGCAAAAAAGCAACTGTCGGTTATTGCCCCGAAATCTGGAAAGAATGGGATTAATAAGCCTCAAACTTTGAGATGGTTGCAAAGCATCTTGCTTCCTCAATAACGAGTTTGAAATAACGGACTCTGATTTCTTTGAATCGGCAGATTTTTTTGTAGCCGATTGTTGTTCCGTCGCCGACTTTTTTCCATTTGCCTTTAATCTGAGCGTAGAGCTTGAATTTTTCGATCTGCTGCCCTGTTCTGATATGCTCGCCGAGAACGATTTTATCAATATCGTATTCATCGCCAAGGTCAAGGATAAGCTCCGAGCCTTCGGGGTCATCGCCCGAATGCCAGTATTCTTCGACGTTATCGCTGAGTGCCATCTGACCTGTGTGATTTTCGTCAAGGTGGCGGTTATCGGTTATGATTGAACCTTCTGCAAGGTTTTCGTTGAAATCAATTTCAAGCTGAGCACCCATTGAGAGAAGAGTTTCAACCTCTTTTTCTGCAATTCTGCCGTTTGTGTCAGGCGGAATGTTAAGCAGAAAGCTGGCATTTGAACCTACGGAACTATAGTATATATCCATAAGTTTTGACAGAGGTTTAACAGAATAATCTTCTTCGGGGTGATAGAACCAGCCTTTTCTGATTGATACATCAACCTCGGCGGGGTACCATATAAGTTTGTTGCATTTTTTGATTGCCTTCCTGCTGCCCAGATCAAGGGCAGTGGGATTTATTTTTTTAGGCGGTTTTGATACATCGTGCTGACTTGCAGCAGCGATAAGTTCGTGGTTTGAGTGCCAATACGGAACAACGCTCCACTCACTGCTTCTGCAAACGCCCGCTTCATTTCCGCACCAACGAACATCGGGGCCGCTTATACATATTGCGGCATCGGGCTGAAGTTCACGGATGAGTTCGTAGTAGCCCTCCCAGTCATATTC
>JAXJVE010000057.1:0-4187 GCA_036308705.1 Acutalibacteraceae bacterium | reverse complement strand
TTGTAATTTCAATAACAGCCATAAAATCTTCAGGTGTTATTCTTTTCGGGCTGACATCATGCCAAATATTTCCCATAAAATTACTCCTTAATCAAATTTTACTATACGTAACAAAACGGAATGTTACATCTTTATGTTCTTGTTCTTCACCTTCAGAAACAATTTTCCATTCAGGCATCTCATCAAGATTCGGAAAATATTTATCAGCGGGTTTTGAAGAATCAACTTTGGTTACATAAGCAGTGTCACAATAAGGCAAAAGCTGCTCATAAACCGATGAACCACCAATAACATAAACTGTATCCGAATCATATCTTTTAAGCTGTTCAAAAAGTTCATCTGTTGAGTGACAGGTTATTACATCGGGAACGCTCCAGCTTTTATCTGTAGTAAGAACGATATTAACTCTGTTTGGCAGAGCTTTTTGCCCGGGAAAAGTAAGAAAAGTTGAACGACCCATAACAACGACGTTACCGGTTGTTTTTTCTTTAAAAAACTTCATATCGGCAGGAATATGATTGATTAACGAATCACCCATACCGATTGCCCAATTTATATCTGCATTAACAATTGCTTTCATTATTTACCTCATCTCAGATTGCAACGGGAATTTTTTCGCTGAAATCATGATATTTATAGTTTTCAAGAGAAAAGCTGTCTTTGGTAAACTGATAAAAATCAGTTATGGATCTATCCATTATAAAATCAGGTGCATCATAAGGATCTCTGCTGATAAGTTCTTCGATAATGGGAATATGACGGTCATAGATATGAGCATCGGCTATAACGTGAACAAACTCGCCAGCTTCAAGTCCGCTGACCTGAGCCATCATATGTACAAGAGCAGCATACTGACATACGTTCCAGGCATTTGCTGCGAGCATATCCTGTGAACGCTGATTAAGAATAGCATTGAGCTTGTTGCCTGATGTGTTGAAAGTCATACTGTATGCACAAGGATAAAGTGCCATTTCATTAAGATCCTGATGAACATATATATTGGTTATAATTCTTCTGCTCTGAGGATTATTCTTAAGGTCGTAGATCACTCTGTCAACCTGATCCATATCCCCTTCTCTGTAATGATGCTTAACGCCGAGCTGATAACCGTAAGCTTTACCGATACTTCCGTTTTCATCAGCCCACGAATCCCATACATGACTGCCGAGATCATTTATGTTGTTTGATTTCTTCTGCCATATCCAGAGAAGCTCGTCAACAGCACTTTTGATAAATGTCTTTCTGATTGTCTGAGCAGGAAATTCCTTGCTGAGGTCATAACGGTTAACAACACCGAATTTTTTAACGGTATGTGCGGGAGTTCCGTCTTCCCATTTGGGTCTGACATCAAGTTCGGTATCCCAAAAACCGTTCTGTAATATGTCTTTACAAGTATCAATAAAAACTTTATCTGCAAAACTCATTGAATTTTCCTCCCGTATTCATAAAGATCACTCTCAAAATTAACACCCAAGCGTGTATCCGTTCCCGCTTCATATGTTTTTTTGATAGCGGAGCAAGTAAAATCAAGTGCTGTTTCCGCACTTTCATATATTGATTTACCTTTAAGAAAAGCACCTGTAAGAGCAGAGGCGAATATATCGCCCGTACCGTAGTATATACCCGGATATTTTTCGGAAAAGCGGTAAAATACCCCGCCGTTTTTTTCGCAGACCGCACATCCGATTTCGTTTTCTTTAAATGAAACACCCGTCAGAACAACCATTGAAGGGCCAAGATCAATTAAACGGTGAATAATATCTTCAATATATTCTTTCGTATAAGGCGGTTCAACATATTCCTCACCGAGAAGAAACGCAGCTTCTGTAAGATTCGGAACAATAATATCGGCTTTCTGACAAAGAAGGATCATTTCTTTTGCAAAGCTGTTATCGAATGTTGTATACATTTTTCCGCCGTCTGCCATAGCTGGGTCAACAATAACAACAGTTTCATCGTTTTTGAATTCATCAATAAAATTGCAAACAATATCAACCTGTTCTGTTGAACCGAGAAAACCGCTGTATATACCGTCAAAAGTTATTCCTAGAGATTTCCAATGTGATGCAATCGGAACAAGATCTTCGGTAAGGTCACGGTATGTAAAACCTTCTATGTTACCTGTATGTGTGGAGAGAACAGCGGTAGGCATTGCTGCAGTTTCAATACCTGCTGCAGAAATAATCGGTATTGCTGCAGTAAGAGAGCATTTGCCGATACCGGATATATCATGAATACAAGCAACACGCTTCTGAGCTTTCATACCGATTCCTCCTTAAAATATTTAAACATTATTATACTCCACCAATTCCGATTTTTCAACCTGGAAAAATATTTTTGGGTAAAATTACATTCATATAGTCAGTAATTTGAATAATTTTGTTTATTGCGTTAAAAAACACTTTACACAATTATAAAAAAGTGGTAAAATAAATCAATCATAGTCACAAAAGTGACAAAAAACAAGGAGAAATCATTATGAAAAAAATCACAACCAAAATCGTAAGCATTCTTCTTGTGTTTACTCTTCTCTTCAGCGGCGCTGCATCAATGGGTACAGCATCAGCTGCTGATATCGGTAAAACACTTGAAACAGTCGGTCTCGGAATCATCGAAACAATCTTCACAGCTCTTGTTGGCGGCATCAACCTTATGGTTCCCGACAGCAAGGATTTTGTAGATGTTGATGACAGAGTTGTTGAAAACTTCTACGAAGGCACAGGCGAATGGAAAGACGAAGCTGCTCCCAATGCACAGTGGAAACTTGGTCATTCAAACGCATCACTTATTCCTGATGATCTCAGGGAAGCTGTTAAAAACGGCGAGAAATCAGGCTATTATCTTGGCGGTTTCATCGATCCCAACAACGGTATGGTTAACGAAATCGAAGAAATCATTGACGATATGCAGATAAGAGCTATCGCTGTTGAAGACGGTTCAGGCAGCGGTGTTGCACTTTTCGCAAATATTGACTGTATCGGTTTCTCAAACGGTGATATCAAAGAAATCCGTAAACGTGTTGAAGCAATGGATCTCGGTGTTGAATTCAACAGCATCAACATTTCATCAACACATACACACAGCTGTATTGATACTCAGGGTCTTTGGACTAACCTCTTCCCCAAACTCTTCAAAAACCTTGCTCTCTCATACATTCCTTTCGTTGAAAAGGAAAGAGGCGCAAACGCAGAATATATGGAGTTTGTTTACGAAGTTGCAGCAAACACCCTCAAAGAAGCAGTTAAAGATATGCGTCCCGGTACACTTACATATGCAGTAAAAGAAATCGGTGAAGTAGAAGACGGTTATTTCAATAACAAGAACAGAACTCAGTCATCATCTCTTATCAGAGATCTTGCAAGATTTGTTTTCACTCCCGATGACGGCACAACTCCCACAATGATCGTTAATATCGCTGCTCATCCCGACGTTGCAGGTCTTCCTGTTGACAAAATTGATAACGGCAGAGACCTTTCAGGCGACTATGTTTACTATCTCGGCAAAAAGATTGAAGAAAAAGGTTTTAACTTTATGTTCTTCAACGGTGCTATTGCGGGTATCTACGAAGGCAGAGGCCCTGCAAGTGACGGTGTTCCCACAGAACGCAGATACGAAGAAACCCTTCGTTACGGCTATGAAATCGCAAATATGGCTCTCAACCTTACAAACAATGTTGAGCAGATTAAGGCTAATATGACTGAAGCTGAAAAAGCTCAGATGGAAGCTGAAAAGGCTGTCGGCGGCGAACGCTATACTCTCTGGTATGAAAACTGGGAACCCGTAACCGAGAAAGTTGTTGAACCCAACCTCAACATTATCAATAAAGAAGTTAAGATTAAGGTTACAAATCCTCTTATTCAGCTTGTAGGTAAACTCAATCTTGTTAACTATACTGTTTGCAAAGACGGTTTCAGCTACTACATTTTTGCAGAAATCGGCTATATGGAAATGGGCGACGTTAAGGTTGCATTCCTTCCCGGTGAAATCGTTCAGGACCTTGTATGCGGTGGTGATTCACTTACAGGTGAAGTTGCATTCTCAGGCAAAGACTTTGAATACGAAACAATTTACGAACTCTTCGGTGATGACACAATCTGCTTCGGTCTTATGAACGATGCTATCGGTTATGTTGTTCCCGATAACGACTATTCAATGTCACTTCTCGGCGACCACTATCAGGAAATGAT
>JAXJVE010000056.1:0-6322 GCA_036308705.1 Acutalibacteraceae bacterium | reverse complement strand
CGAAGAGCAAAGCACTTCTTACCGAGAAGAACGTTTCCGCCGTAACCTGAGTTAACTGAGATAATTGTGTTATCCTGGGGGAACTGGCAGATATATCTCTTTTCTTCGTCGATATCACATCTGCAGTGAAGACCGCGAACCCAGTCTTCGCTGTCGCCGAGAGCTTTGAGAACATCTGAACCTACTCTTGTCATAATAACCATATTAAGAACAACGTAGATTGAATCGGTAAGCTCGATACCGATTTTTGAGAACTTTGAACCTACAGGGCCCATTGAATAGGGAATAACATACATTGTTCTGCCCTTGTAGCTGTCCTTAGCAATTGCATAAAGCATTTCATAAGCTTCTGCGGGATCCATCCAGTTGTTGGTGGGGCCTGCTTCCTCTTTTGAAGGAGCACAAATGAAAGTTCTGCCTTCAACACGAGCAACGTCGTTAACAGCAGTTCTGTGAAGATAGCAATCGGGAAGAAGATCCTGATTGAGCTTAATCATTTCGCCTGTTGCACAAGCTTCTGCACGAAGAGCTTCAATCTGCTCCTGTGAGCCGTCAATCCAAACGATTTTGTCGGGCTTAACGAGTTCAACTTTTTCGTTAATCCATGAAAGTACGCTTTTGTTTGTAGTCATTATAGTTTTTCTCCTTTCGGGCGAAAAGCCACTAAATTTAACAAATTCATAAGGGTAAACAATCCTGATTTGTGATTATTGACAGTTTGCACAAACTGCCTTTCCAACTTTACCCATAATAATTATATCATAGTTTTTTGTAAAGTCAATATAATGAATGGAAAAGTTTTCAAAAATTCATTTTCCGATAAATTTTATCGATTTTCACTCATTAATCGGCATTGTTGCGAAGGCATTGAGTTCCAATCCTGCAATATTTCCGTTTTTGAATTCATAATAAGCCTGTGCACCTACCATAGCGGCATTATCGCCGCAGAGTGAAAGCTCGGGCATATAAAGCTGCCAGCCTTTTTCTTTGCATACTGCATCCATTCTTTTGCGAAGGCGTGAGTTTGCGGATACCCCGCCCGCAAGAACGATTTTATCAAAGCCGTAATTCTCAGCCGCTTTAACGGTGTTCTTCACAAGGCAATCGGAAACCGTTTCAATACAGGTTGCACCGAGGTCAGGCACACTCACCTCAATCCCCTTCTGCTTTGAATTATGAATTATATTCACAACCGCCGTTTTAAGACCTGAGAAACTGAAATCATATTCGCTGCCGTCAACGTGAGGATGAGGAAGCTTATAAAGAGAAGCATCACCGTCAACGCTGATTTTATCAAGGTTTACGCCTCCCGGATAAGGCAAGCCCATTGCTCTTGCGGCTTTATCCATACATTCGCCTGCTGCATCGTCACGAGTTCTGCCGATAATTGAAAAATCGGTATAATCATTAACGGCAACAATATGACTGTGACCGCCTGAAACAACAAGACAGAGGAATGGAGGTTCAAGCTCTGCGTGTGAAATATAGTTTGCGGCAATATGAGAACGAAGATGATGCACGGGGATAAGCGGAAGACCCGTTGAATAGGCAAGGCCTTTTGCAAAATTAACGCCTACAAGCAATGCACCGATAAGACCCGGTGCATAGGTAACGGCAATTGCGTCAATATCGGAATATCCGACACCCGCATCGCTCATCGCCTTTGAAACAACACCGCTGATTGCCTGTGCGTGCATTCTTGATGCAATTTCGGGCACAACGCCGCCGTAAACTATATGCTCGCTTACCTGCGACGCAATAACGCTTGAAAGAACTTTTCTGCCGTCTTCAACAACAGCTGCGGCTGTTTCGTCGCAAGAAGATTCGATTGCAAGGATTTTCATAAGATTACCTCATTAAAAGTATTTTGTGTAAATAACTCCGTTTTCAGTCGGAGATGAATAAAAATTTTTTCTGATTCCCGCTTTTTCAAAGCCTTCGGATTCATAAAGACTGATTGCAGGCAGATTGCTTTCTCTCACTTCAAGAGTGATGAATTCGCAGTTTCTGTTATTTGCACCGTCACAGGCAGCTTTTATAAGTGCTCTGCCTATGCCGAGTTTGCGGTATTTATCAAAAACGGCAACATTCGTTATGTATGCCTCACCGCATATTTCCTGAACTCCGATATACCCCATAACCTCATCACATAACGCAACAAGGAAATGTGAGCTTTCGTTTTTTAGCTCATCGGCAAGTGCATTTTCACTCCAAGGCTGAGAAAAACATTCTTTTTCGAGGTCTGCAATTCGGGGAATATGGCTGATATTCATTTTCTCAACAGTAAAATTCATACTTACTCCCCTGTTATTTCGTCAAACTGTTCAAGAATTGCGGTGCGGATTGAATTTGCACAGCGGATATATGTTTCAAGGTCGCCGCCGTAAGGGTCGGGCACACCTTCGCCGAGCACAATCACCTTTTCGCTCGGCACATACATCGAAAGACTTGCGGCGTGGTCACGGGTCATACATACGAATTTATCCGTTTCATCAAGAATATATGATGTTATACGCCTTGCTCTGTGAGTTGAGATATCAACCGAAAATCTCTCACACGCCTTTACGGAATTCGGAGTAACCTCATCACCCGTCATCGCAAAAAGCCCCGCACTTGAGCACGATATATTTTCTATACCTTTATCGGCAAGTATTTTTTTGAATAATCCTTCCGCCATAGGGCTGCGACAGGTATTACCTGTGCATACAAATAAAATGTTCATATTATTTACTCTCATACCAAGTTTTACCTACACCGACATCTGCCTGCATCGAAACACGCATTTTAACGGCGTTTTCCATTTCTCTTTTTACGATGCCGGCAACGATTTTTGCCTCATTTTCGGGAGCTTCAACGATAAGCTCGTCGTGTACCTGCATAATGAGTTTTGCGTTAAGACACTGTTCTCTGAGCGAGTTATAAACTCTTATCATTGCTATTTTGATGATATCCGCCGCCGTACCCTGAATGGGCATATTAAGAGCAACTCTTTCGCCGAATGCACGCATCATCGCATTTGATGATGTAAGTTCAGGAAGATATCTGCGGCGTGCAAACACCGTTTCAACATAATCCTTTTCCTTGGCGGTTTCTACAACATTTTTCATATATTCACGAACACCGCTGAAATGCTCGAGATAGCCTTTGATATAGCTGTCCGCCTCTGCACGTGTAACACCGATATCCTTTGCAAGCGAGAATGCACCGATACCGTAAACAATACCAAAGTTAACCGCCTTTGCTCTGCTTCTCATAAGCGGAGTAACCATCATAAGAGGCATATTGAACACCTGTGAAGCGGTGATTGAATGGATATCGTCACCGTCATTGAAGGCATTTATCATATTCTTATCGTTTGCCATATGGGCAAGAACACGGAGTTCAATCTGTGAATAGTCGGCATCAATAAGCACACAGCCGTCTTTTGCTCTGAAGAACTTTCTCATTTCTCTGCCGAGTTCAGACCTTACGGGAATATTCTGCAGATTGGGTTCTGTTGATGAAATTCTGCCTGTCCTTGTTTCAGTCTGATTAAGGCTTGAATGAATTCTTCCATCACCGCCGATAACTTTCAGAAGTCCGTCACAATAGGTTGATTTGAGTTTCGCAAGAGTTCTGTATTCAAGAATTTTTGCAACAACGGGGTAATCTGACGCAAGGCCCTCAAGCACCTCTGCATTGGTTGAAAATCCGCTTTTGGTTTTCTTTTTCGCAGGCAGACCCATCTTCACAAAAAGAGCTTCTCCGAGCTGTTTGGGTGAGTTGAGATTGAATTCATAGCCAACCTCATTATAAATATCGGCAACAAGAGTTTCAATTCTGCTCTGAAGTTCAATGCCGAATTTTTCAATGCCCTCTGCATCAACAAGGAAGCCTTCCTTCTCCATTGAAGCAAGCACTCTTGCAAGCGGAAGTTCAATTTCGTCGAGCAATCTCTTCTGATTATGCTCTTCAATAAGAGCGTTCATTTTTTCAAATGCAAGGGGCAGATATGCGGCATAGAATAACTCTTCATTTTCTTCGGAAATTTCGGCATTCGCATACTCGGCAATAATTCGCTTCAAGTCATACGCACCCGATGAAGGGTTAATGAGATAAGCCGAAAGCATAGCATCTCCGCAGATATTGTTGACTTCAATATCCACCCTGTAATCATAGAAGAAAGCATAAAGATGCTTTGAGTTATAGGTATATTTTTTTATTTCTTTATCAAACAGAAAATCCGAACAGAACTCCGCATATCCGCCGTTTTCGGGGTTAACAAGAGCAACACCGTTATCTGCTTTAAAAAGGAAAATTCCGTTATCAAATGTAAAATACGCTTCGCCCGATTTTTTGAGAAGATTATAAAAGAGCTTTAAATCCTCCTGCTCATAGCAATCGGTACAAACCGATACAACGGCTTCATCTGCCGTTTTTTCGGGAGCTTTGAGTTCAAGGCGTTCAATCATTTTATACATTTCAAGCTCTGCAAGAAGGCTTGTCACCCTGAAGGCATCAGGCTGTGAGGGCACATAAGCTGAATATTCGGTTTCAACGGGGGCGTTGGTTTTGATTGTGCCGAGTTCACGGCTGAGATATGCCATATCCTTATCGGCTTCAAGCTTATCGTGAACACCTTTTTTTATATCAATCGTATCAAGATTTGAATATATTTCATCAATCGAACCGAAACGGCTGATTAAATCCTGAGCAGTTTTCTGACCGATACCCGCAACACCCGGAATACAGTCAGAAGCATCACCCATAAGAGCTTTTATATCAATCATCTGCTCGGGGCTTACAAGATATTCTTCCTTAATCTTATCTCTGTCATATTTCACGCTCTGAGGTCTGCCCATTTTTGTTGACGCAAGCAGAACATTTACATTATCACGCACAAGCTGAAGCGAGTCGCGGTCACCTGTTGCAATATAGCAGAAATCATCTTTGCCGCCTGATGCAGCAAGAGTGCCGAGAATATCATCGGCTTCCCAGCCGGGAGCTTCAAGGATTTTATAGCCCATAGCCGCAAGAAGTTCTTTAAGCGGCGGCATCTGCTGAGCAAGTTCGGGGGGCATACCTTTTCTGTTTGCCTTATAGCCCGAATACATCTCGTGGCGGAAAGTAGGTGCTTTAACGTCGAATGCGATAGCCACCGCATCGGGCGACACCTCTTCTTTAAGCCTTAAAAGAATATTCAAAAAGCCGTAAATTCCGTTTGTGAACTTACTGCCGTCTTTGGTTGTGAGAAGTTTTATGCCGTAAAAAGCACGGTTGAGAATACTGTTGCCATCAAGAGCAAGAAGTTTCATTCCAAATCACCTCAAATTACATTATAACATATATTTTGTAAATTTCACCATTTTTATGAAAAATATTGAAATTAATTGATTTTAATGGTAACATTTAATTGCAGCGACAAAAAGGAGTGAATGCCAATGGCATACGGTGTAATGTTTACTGTTGAAAAAGATTATCCGACTTCATCAAGAAAATTCAAAGAATTGCTCAATGCAATCGATATTGAAGAATATATATGGAAAGTAACCGAATCCGATTTTCACGATATAAGAGCCCTTCAGAATATTCTTGAAAAAAATAAAATTTTAAGCGGTAAAGAAGTTTTAAAAGAACTTGACTGCGAAGTTATGATGATCTGGATTGCACTTGAAGGATATAATGCAACAAATGATATCGGAAAAGCTCTTGATTCATTTCAGGAATATCTTGAAAGTAATTGTGAAACTGCAGTTTTTGTTGTTGATACCTATATGTTTTCGGTTTACTCGAAAAACCAAAAAATATTAGAAAAAGCTGTTGATTATGCAAAAAACAATAATTCAGGCACATTTTGTATTATAGAAGATAACGCCGAAAAACTTTTCGGAATTTAACACTTGGAGAATTTATGAAAATAGGCAATTTTGAAATAAACGGATATGCTGCACTCGCTCCTATGGCAGGCGTTGCGGACAGAGCTTGCAGAGAGCTTTGCATTGAATTCGGTGCGGCTTATGTTGTAACCGAAATGGTAAGCTCCAAAGGTCTTACAATGCACGACAGAAAATCAGATAAACTGATGATGCTCGGCGAAACAGAAAAGCCTGCAGCGGTTCAGATTTTCGGCTGTGACCCTGTCACGATGGCTGAGGCGGCAAAAAAAGCAGCGGCTACGGGTTGCGAAGCGATAGATATCAATATGGGCTGTCCTGCGCCGAAAATCGCAGGCAACGGCGGAGGCTCCGCATTGATGAAAGACCCCGACCTTGCCGCAAGGATAACCGAAGCATGTGCAAAGGCGATTGATTTACCCGTTACGGTTAAAATACGTGCAGGCTGG
>JAXJVE010000055.1:0-1624 GCA_036308705.1 Acutalibacteraceae bacterium | reverse complement strand
GGCAATGACACAAGCGTTTCAATCCCCTCAACCATCGGCTCGGATACCGTAACGGCAATCGGCTCGGGAGCTTTTGCGGGCAACACGGATATTAAATCCGTTTATCTGCCCTCATCGGTAACTCAGATCGGTCAGGAAGCTTTTGCGGACTGCACCTCGCTCACATCGGTTTCTCTTCCGTCATCGCTTGAACATATCGGAATAGGTGCGTTTTACGGCTGCACAAATCTTTCCTCCGTATCGGTTCCGAACGGAACAAAATCCATCGGCGATGAGGCGTTTGCAGACTGCACTTCGCTGAACACGGTAACAATCCCTTCAAGCGTTACTTCGATATCAGACGACGCTTTTTACGGCTGCGATTCGCTGACAATCAGATGTACCGAAGGCTCCGCCGCCCACGAATTTGCCGCCGAAAACAACATAAATTTCATTCTGATATAAAAATAAAAACCGCCTGTGAAGGCGGTTTTTTTTACGGTTTTTTGATTGAGAAATTGAGGCCGAGGGCACATACCGCAAGTATCAGAAGCATTGTGAAAGGTGCGGTGTAGCTGCCGTACTGTGCAAGAAGGCTGCTGCTGAACTTTGCTATGAATGCGGCAAAAATCAGGTTGAAATTCATTATGCTGTAGTTAACCGAAAAATATTTTTGTCCGTAGAACGAAGAGGTGAATGCCGAGGTCAGGGTCGGGCATGAGCCGTATGAAAGACCTGTGAGGCAAAGACCTGCAATGCATATCGGCAACGAGCCGAACTGTACCGCAAGCAGAGTTATTCCCGCCGCAACAATCGTGAGTATGTTTGAAAGAATCATTGTTGTGCGGCGTCCGAGTGCATCGTAAAGTGCACCCGTAAGAATTCTGCCGATTCCGTTGCATATTGAAAGTACGCCAACAAGCGTAACTGCAAGGTCGGGCGATGCTTCAACCGAAACGGCAAGATCTCTTGCAAAGCTGATTACCGAATTGCCGACTGCGGTGATAAACACCATAAAAACAAATGCTCTCCAGAACGTGAAACTTTTAAGCATTTCCGCTGTTGTGAAATCACGGCTCTCAAAAGCCTCTTTTCTGATATTTTTACCCGCTTTTGGCGAAGGAAGTTTATCATCTGCAGAGGGCTTGCGGAGTATAATTCCCGCAGCAACGAGCACAACCGCAAGTATACCGCCGATGAGCATATAAGTTTTGCTCATACCGAACTGCGGATTTGCAAACAAAGAGCTTGCAACCTTGCCCATAATCAGAGTGCTGATGCCAAAGCCCATCATAAGACAGCCTGAGCAAAAGCCTTTTCTGTCGGGGAACCACGAACAAACCGTTGACACAACAACGTTATAAGAAATACCGATACCCGTACCTGCGAGCAGAGCGTATGTAACATAAATCAGCCACGAAGCCGACTCCGCCGTGAGCAGACCGGTTGAAACAAAACCTGCTCCGCAAAGCAGACCTGCAATAATAAGAGTTATTTTAACCCCGATTTTTTTACAGATAAGGCTGCCGAAAAATGCTCCCAGACAGAAGAAGCACATTGTAAGCGTAAAATTGAGCGAAAGTACCGAATCACTGAATCCGAACTGTTCTTTAAACGGAACATTGAGAATCGACCACGCATACAG
>JAXJVE010000054.1:0-5783 GCA_036308705.1 Acutalibacteraceae bacterium | reverse complement strand
TCTTCGAGCTTCTTAACTGTCTTCTGAAGGTCGATGATGTAGATGCCGTTACGCTCTGTGAAGATGTACTCAGCCATTTTGTGGTTCCATCTTCTGGTCTGGTGTCCGAAATGAACACCTGCTTCAAGCAATTGCTTCATTGATACTACTGACATTTGTTTTTCCTCCTAAGTTAAATTTTGTATCTAATGTCAGATACGAACCGCCGCAAAGCCTGATATTACAACGGATTTTGCTCCGCACTCATAATAAAAATAGCTTTGCGTGTGATTTGCCTGAGAATTATATCACAACACAGATGAAATTGCAAGCATAATTTTATATTATTTTATAATATATGCAAATTTATATGTTTTTTACAAAAGAAGCCGCACCGAAACAAATCCGATGCGGCAAAATGCTTTAGAATTTATTCTCTGTGCCACTTAACGCCCTGAGCTGTATCTTCAAGAACAATACCCATAGCCTTAAGTTCATCTCTGATTCTGTCAGCCTCAGCCCAGTTTTTGTTCTTTCTTGCCTGTGTTCTTGCAACTATCATAGCATCAATATCCTCATCAAGAGTTTCTGCTTTTCTGTTGTAAACAAGGCCGAGAACACCTGTAAGCTCATCAAAAATCTTTGCTGCATATTCAGCTGTTGCCTTTGAACCGCCTTTACCGATAACAAGAGAATTGATATCTCTTACAAGCTCAAAAACAGCTGCAATACCGTCTGCAGTATTAAGGTCATCATCCATAGCCTCAATAAACTGAGCCACTCTCTTATCAAGCTGCTGCTTGATTTCTTCTGAAAGTTCACCGTCTGCAGCGTTTTTGATTTCAAAATCAAGGCTGTCACGGCAAGTATAAAGTCTTGAAAGTGAAGCTTTGCACTGCTCAATAATATCAATGCTGTAGTTGATAGGGCTTCTGTATGATGATGAAATCATAAGATAACGGATAGGTTCATAGCCGTAAACATTTGCAACATCACGAACAGTCTTGAAGTTGCCGAGTGACTTTGACATTTTCACATTATCAACATTGATATAACCGTTATGCATCCAGTAATTTGCAAAAGGTTTACCTGTAAAGCACTCACTCTGTGCAATTTCGTTTTCGTGATGAGGGAAGATAAGATCCTGTCCGCCGCAATGAATATCAATGCTTTCGCCAAGATATCTGCAAACCATTGCCGAGCATTCGATATGCCAACCGGGTCTGCCCTTACCCCAGGGTGATTCCCAATAAGGTTCACCGGGTTTTGCCGATTTCCAAAGAGCAAAATCCATAGGATTCTTCTTTATATCGCCAACCATAATTCTGGCACCCGCCTCAAGTTCTTCAAGAGGCTGATGTGAAAGCTTGCCGTATTCATTGAATGTCTGAGGGCTGAAATACACATCGCCGTCAACTTCATAAGCGTGACCGTTGTCAATAAGACCCTGAACAATTTCAATAATCTTTCCGATATTTTCGGTTGCTTTGGGATGAATGCTTGCAGGTCTGAAATTAAGGCCCTTTGCATCCGTCCAGAACTCTTCAATATATTTTTCGGAAACTTCTGTGAATGTTGAATTTTCTTCGTTTGCACGCTTGATAATTTTATCGTCAATATCCGTAAAGTTCTGAACAAAAGTTACATTATAGCCTCTGTATTCGAGATATCTTCTGAGAACATCAAAAACACAAATCGGTCTTGCATTGCCGATATGAATAAAATTATATACGGTAGGTCCGCAAGCATAAATTTTTACTTCGCCTTCTTTAATGGGCTTAAACTCTTCTTTTTCTCTTGTCAGTGTGTTAAAAATTCTCATTTATTTATCCTCCTGTTTGATTATTTTTTTCAATTCAGAAATTTCATTTTCAAGGCGTGCAATCTCCTGCGCAACAGGGTCGGGAATATGAACCTGATCAAGGTCATCTATTCTCATACCTTCTCGCTTGACAACTCTTGCAGGAACACCAACCGCAGTTGAATCGGGCGGGATATCATTAAGTACAACCGCACCCGAGGCAATTTTGGAATTATCACCTATATTAAGGGGACCAAGCACTTTTGCACCGGCACCAATCATAACATTGTTGCCGATTGTGGGATGTCTTTTACCTGTATCTTTACCGGTACCGCCAAGCGTTACTCCCTGATAAATCGTTACATCATCACCGATAACACAGGTTTCACCGATAACAACACCTGTTCCGTGGTCAATAAAAAAACGTTTACCGATCTGAACAGCGGGATGAATTTCAATGCCTGTTTTTTTTGAAGCTCTCTGCGAAATCCATCGGGCCATAAAATACATTTTTCTTTTATAAAACTTATTTGCAAGTCTGTGAAGTCTTATTGCTTTGAGACCGGGATAAAGAAGAAGAATCTCAAAAGCCGAGCGAGCGGCGGGATCTCTGTCTTTAACACAAGCAATATCTTCTCTGAGCTGTCTGAACATAAATATCACACCTTAATAAAAAAGCCTCCGTTATCCCGAAAGACAACGGAGGCGATAAACGCGGTTCCACTCCTGTTTATAACTCAAAAAGCTTTAACGCAGCCATACGCACAGAGATACTCGCCTTCCCCCTGTGTGCCGTCGGGCGCACTTCACCGAAACGACATAAGAAGCATTTTCAGCTGCCTGCTTCCTCTCTGCTATGCCGTATTCCGGGTACTCTACCCGCCGATTGCATTTTTATTATCTATAGTATTATATTAGTTTCACTTTGAAAAGTCAATCACTTTTTTACCGTCGACCATATATTTAACACCTGAAATAACCGTTAAAACGGCAGTTATCCCAAGCAAAATATTTGAAATCAAAGGCAAATTGTTTATCTGAACACCGAAATGTTCAATACAACATATCAGAATCATAACCAGAATAAAGAAAATCATCTGACTTGCGGTTTTTATTTTACCCCATATACCTGCAGGTATAACAACGCCCTGTGCCGAAGCGACGAGTCTGAATGATGTAACAAGAAACTCTCTTGTAAGAACAACAAAAACAATCCAGACATTACAGTATCCAAGCTGCATAAACGCAAGGAAAGCAGCTGTTGTAAGCATTTTATCGGCAACAGGATCACAAAGTTTGCCGAATGTTGTAACGATATTATGTTTACGGGCAATTTTTCCGTCAAGAAAATCAGTTATTGATGCAACTATAAAAATAAATGCAGCAACAACATAATGATATTCAAAATTAATAAACATCGCCGCAAGAAAAACCGGTGTAAGAATTATTCTGATTATTGTAAGTTTATTGGGTAAATTCATTTCAATCTCCGTCTGTCTATCCGTTAATATCTTTACCGATAAGGTCATAATCGTTAACCCCGATTACAACAACATCGGCAAAATCGCCGGGTTCATATCTGTTATTTGTTGTGAATGAAATCGAGCCGTCAATTTCAGGTGCATCCATATATGTTCTGCCGCTGTAACTATCGGTATATCCGTCATAATCTTCAACAATAACTTTATATGTTTTACCTATTTTTTCATTATTTTTAAGAGTAACAATTTCAAGCTGATCCTGCATTATAATTTCGCCTCGGCGAAGTTTTGTATCACCGTCAACATCGTCTTCCATATCAAACGCAGGTGTACCTTCCTGAGGTGAAAACTCAAAACATCCGAGCCTGTCAAATTCAATTTCATTAACAAATTCGGCAAGATTCTCAAACTCTTCTTCGCCTTCTCCCGGGAAACCGACAATGAATGTTGTTCTGATAACCGCATCAGGAAGAGCAGCTCTGATTCGGCTTATTGTTTCGCGGAGATACGCACTGTCTCCCCTTCTGTTCATCGCTTTGAGAATTTTATCATCAGCATGCTGAAGAGGTAAGTCAATATAAGGAAGAACCTTGGGCTGTTTAGCCATCGCTTCAAGTAATTCATCTGTAATTTTGTCAGGATAACAATAGAGCATTCTTATCCACTCAATGCCCTCAATTTCACAAAGAGCATCAAGCAATTCGGGGAGTCTGAACTTGCCGTAAAGGTCGATACCATAGCTTGTTGTATCCTGAGCAATAAGAACAAGTTCTTTTGTTCCCGCAGCGGCAAGCTGAGTTGCTTCATCAATAAGCGTTTCAAACTCAACGCTCCGATAATTTCCTCTGATAGACGGAATCGCACAGTATGTGCATCTGTTTGAGCATCCGTCTGCAATTTTAAGATATGACCAATATTCAGGGGTAGTGAGCAATCTTTCGCCAACAAGAGGAAGTTCTTCATTTGAAGGCATTTCATAAACCGACTCGCCTTCGATAACCCTCTTTGTGATTTCTGCAATCGAACCGTTTGCACCTATACCGACAACTGCATCAATTTCGGGAATTTCGCTGAGAATTTCATCTTTATATCTTTGTGCAAGGCAACCGGTGACAATTATTTTTTTTACTGTTCCTTCTTCTTTAAGTTGAGCCATTTCAAGGATATTTTCGATTGCTTCCTGTTTTGCCGCATCAATAAAGCCGCAAGTGTTCACGATAACTGCATCAACACCTTCGTAGCAGTCGGCAATGGTAAACTCATTTTTATCAAGTTGTGCAAGCATTCTTTCGGCATCAACCTGATTTTTGGGGCAACCAAGTGATATCATACCGATTTTATACATCGTCAACATCCTCCGTTTCAATTTCAAGTTTTCGGAAAGCCGAATTGATATCAGACCACCTGTATCCGAGCCTTTGCAACGATGCAACGGTTCTTTTAACACCTTTTTCATCCGAAATTTTTCTTGAATAATTTGTCCTTAATAAATCTATAATACGTAAAATCGGATCAAAGTCAAGACTTTCCGTAATATTATCTGCAATTTCTCTTGAAATACCTTTTTGTAAAAGCTCTGTTCTGACTGCACGCAAATTCATACCTTTGCGTTCAACCAGACTTTCGGCAAGAAATTTTGCATACCGTTCATCGTTAACATATCCGTATTCTTCAAGCTTCTTTACAGCATTTTCAGAGTATTCACGTTTATGCCCTTTCTGAACCAATTTATTGATAAGTTCTTTTGCACTGTGATCTCTGTATGAAAGAAAACGCAGACCAGCAATGAACGCACAACGGGAGCCGACAGCTTCAAAAAAAGCTGTCAACTCCTCACCATTTTCAATAATATCTCTGCCGTGATACGGCGAACTGAACCAATATTCGGCATCAACTGTAAATGTATATTCACCGTCACAGGAAATATGAATCTTATTCTGTTTTCCTTTTTCAGCAGTTATTTTCATAAATTATTCGTCATCATCAACAACTATGTCAAGCCTTGCTCTAGCACTGGGATTGGAAACAGGTGCAGATGCGGGGGTTGATGACATAGGAATTTTAGGTTTTCTGGCTTTTGCCGCTTCAGCAGCTTCTTTCATAGCCGCAACAATTTTCTTTTCGATTTCTTCTGCAAGCTCGGGAGAATTAATGAAAAGTTCTTTAACATTATCTCTGCCCTGTCCGAGACGCATATCGCCGTATGAGAACCATGCACCGCTCTTCTGAATGATATTATATTTTACGCCGATATCAACCATTTCACCTTCTTTTGAAATGCCTCTGCCGTACATAATATCAAATTCAGCATCTTTGAACGGAGGTGCAACCTTGTTTTTAACAATTTTACATTTTGTTCTGTTGCCGACAACTTCGCTGCCCGCACCTTTAAGAGATTCGGTTCTGCGAACGTCAATTCTCATTGTTGAATAGAACTTAAGAGCTCTGCCGCCTGTTGTAACCTCGGGATTGCCGTAAATAACGCCAACCTTTTCACGCAGCTGGTTAATAAATATAATAAT
>JAXJVE010000053.1:0-1344 GCA_036308705.1 Acutalibacteraceae bacterium | reverse complement strand
CACAGATTCTTTATGGAAAATGATTGAAGAAGTTTCTGCGGTTCAAAGCCGTATCGACACCGCCGATGACAAAATTAAAGAACTCAAAAAGGGACTTAAATTTATCGGTGATTATGAAAAATTCAAATCCGTAGCAGACGAATACAGCAAAAAGAAATTCGGCAGAGATAAGTTCAAAACCGAACACAGCAAAGAGTTAAATTCATTCTACCGGGCAAAACGTTGGGTTAACGAAAATCCGAAATCCACAACAAAATCATTAAAAATCGAGATTGAAAAACTGCAAAAACAAATAGCCGCCGATGTTGCAATAATCGAAAGCAACTACGGCAGCCTTGAAGAACTCAAACGAGCAAAATATATCATTTCGGTTGTTATGGCAAATGTCAAAGCAGCAGAGCAAAACAAACCTCAAACCGAAAGACAAAATATCAAAACACAAAAGCACAGTATTGAATAAAGGAGTAATAAATTTATGAAAAACGAAAACGATTATGAAAATGAGAACATCAATCTTTGCGAATGTTACGATTTCACAGAAACTGTTCCAAAATCTTTTGAAAACGAATGCAAAAAATATTGGCTTGATAAATGGAAGGAGATTTGCAAACCGCAGTTTCTTCCTGATTGCTTTTATCTTAAAGATACAGACGGAAAACTTTATCTTGTCTGTGACGGAGAACTGATTGAAGTATCAGAACATTTTGCAGATAAGGGCAAAACAATCGACCAACTCATTGAAGAATTTATTATTTATCAGGCAAAACAAATGTAACTGTCCGATAAATAGCCTTGAATAAAACTCACAACTGCTTTATAATATGTTTGAAAGTATTATAAGCGTGGGTTGTTTCTACGAAAGGAGATTTTTATTTTGAAACAACTTTATAATACTGCTCTATATATGAGATTGAGCCGTGATGATGAAAACTACGGCGATAGCGTGTCAATCGAAACACAACGCACCATTCTCCGTCAATATGCAAAAGACAACAACTTGAATGTCGTTGACGAGTACATAGATGACGGTTGGAGCGGAACAAATTTTGAAAGACCTGCATTTATCAGAATGATGAATGATGTTGAAGCAGGCAAAATCAACTGCATCGTTACCAAAGACCTCAGCCGTTTTGGCAGAGAACACGTAATGATGGACTATTATCTTGAATTTGTATTCCCCGAAAAACAAATACGGTATATCGCCGTTACAGAAAACGAAGATACAGAAAAGGGATTAAGTGATTTTGTTCCTTTCAAAAATTTGTTCAACGAATGGTTTGCAAAAGACACAAGCCGAAAAGTTAAAGCTGCTCTTCAAGCAAAGTTTGCCGCAGGTGAAAAAAT
>JAXJVE010000052.1:0-4278 GCA_036308705.1 Acutalibacteraceae bacterium | reverse complement strand
CCTGCAAGAACATAGCTTGTCTTTTTCGAAACAGACGATGCGGTTTTACCGCCGAATTTTTCAATTATTTCGCTCGCTTCGTTTCTTGAATAAGTGGGCAGAGTACCTGTAAGCACAAAGGTTTTGCCTTCAAAACGGCTGTCTATTTTTTCCTTCTGAGAATTCATATTAACACCGTATGCCGCAAGTGCTTCAATCTCTCTCTTGGTTTGTTCAAGTGCAAAGAAATCAACAACACTCTGTGCCATAATACCGCCGAAGCCTTCGATTGCGGTCAGCTTTTCCATATCGGCATTCATAATATTTTCCATTGTGCCGAAATGGTCTGCAAGTATTTTGCCTGCTTTCTGACCGACGTGGCGTATGCCGAGTGCAAACACAAGCTTTGAAAGATCGTTTTTCTTTGAATTTTCAACCGCATCAACAAGATTCTGCGATGATTTATCCTTGAATCCTTCAAGAGTCATAAAATCTTCTTTTTTGAGTGTATAAATCTCGCTCGCTTTGGTAAGAAGTCCGCTTGAAACAAGCTTCTCAAGTACGGCATCACCCATACCCTCAATATCCATAGCATCACGCGAACAGAAGTGAATAAGATTACGCAAAAGCTGTGCGGGACATTCGGGGTTAACGCATCTGACCGCCGCTTCATCCTCTTCACGGATAACATTTGCACCGCACGACGGACAAACAGACGGCAAACGGAATTTTTCGCTGTTTTCAGCGTGGGACACAACTTTTATAACCTCGGGAATGATATCACCCGCCTTGCGGATAACAACTCTGTCACCGAGTCTTATATCTTTTTCATCAATAAAATCCTGATTATGAAGTGTTGCTCTTGAAACGGTTGAGCCTGCAACAAGCACGGGTTCAAATACGGCGGTAGGAGTTAAAACACCCGTTCTGCCGACTGCAATTTCAATATCAACAACGGTTGTTTCTTTTTCTTCGGGAGGATATTTGAACGCAAGTGCCCATCTGGGGAATTTGGCGGTACTGCCTATTTCCGCACGCTGAGCAAACGAATCTGTTTTTATAACCGCACCGTCAATATCAAACGGCAACGACGAACGGATTTCGCCTATTCTGTCAAGCTCCGCAAGAACTTCGTCTGCGGTACTGAATTTATTATAAAACGGAATTGTTTTGAAGCCGAGAGTTTTAAGGTAGTCAATGGACTCCTTGTGACCGCTTATGTCAACGCCTTCGATTCTCTGAATATTGAAAACAAAGATATCAAGACCCCTTGATGCGGTAATTTTAGGGTTCTTCTGTCTGAGCGAACCTGCTGCCGCATTACGGGGATTCTTGAATGTTTTCTCGCCGTTGAGTTCCTGCTCTTCAACAAGTGCGGCAAAAACTTTTTTGGGCATATAAACTTCGCCCCTGACCTCAATCGTTACATCCTCTTTAAGACGCAAGGGTATTGAGTTTACCGTTCTGAGGTTTGCCGTAACGTCTTCACCGACATTGCCGTCACCTCTTGTTGAACCCCTTACGAACACACCGTTTTCATATTCAAGAGCAACGGAAAGACCGTCGATTTTTGGCTCAACAACATATTCGGCATTATCAAAAACATCTTTGACTCTTGTATCAAAAGCACGGACTTCTTCAACGCTGAAAGCATCCTGAAGGCTCTCGAGAGGTACAGTATGAACAACAGGTTCAAACATACCGTCTGCACTGCCGCCGACACGCTGGGTCGGTGAATCGGGAGTTATAAGCTCGGGATATTCCTTTTCTATTGCGGCAAGCTCACGCTGAAGCATATCGTATTCATAATCCCCTATTTCGGGGCTATCTTCAACATAATATTTATGGCTGTGATAATTGAGCGAATCTCTGAGTTCCTTTGCTCTTTCTTTTGCGTTTTCAAACTGCATAAAACAACATCCTTTATTGGCTGATATACATATTATACCAACTAAAACAAATAAAATCAATGAGTTTTTCATTCAACCATAACATTCGGTACAGTGCCGACAATAACTGTCTGAGCAACACAAAAAGAGGTTTTCACATCTGTTGTTATCCGTCTGCCCGACATAGTCAGAATCACTTGTGTGTCAAGGTCAAGAATAACGCTGTGCTGAGTCTGATTTATGCCCGCACTTTCAAACTTATTTTCAAAATCCGATTGTGTTGATGATAACATACTGATTTTTACATCAACATACGGACCGCAGCCCGAAAGAAAAGTTATTCCGCTTACAGACCCGAGAGGCACCGAAACTTTTGTGCTCCCCTTAAATATAAATTCATCGTCAACGGCATTTGTAATCTGAGATTTAAAAAGATTCAGCTTCACTATATCGGTTGTAATCCCCGTTATGCTTCCGCTGTTGTTACGGCTGATGCTTACTATATCGGCATACGAAACTGAGCTTTTTGCAAGAACTCTTTCAACTGCGGTATGTATTGTTTTAACGGCAACCGATTTTGCCTCAACTGCGGCAAGATCGTATATTGCAGGGCGTAATTTTGCATCTGCAAGCAGAACACTTGTGAGAATCGCAAGGAATATGCAGACAATTCTGAAAATCACCGTTTTTCTGCGTCGGTAATAATATCCGTATTTCATCTGCATCACCCCATATATTATATGCAATCGGCAGATTCTGTTTTCGATAAAAAATACTTATATAAATTTCTTGATTTTATATTGAATTTGTGTTTATAAAATGATACAATAAGATGAAAATTTGTGTAAAGCGGAATTCACAGTCAGAGTTGTGACTTCTCTTTACATTGAAAGGATATGTTAATATGGAGTACAAAATGAATCTCACCCAAGAAGAACTTGATATTCTCAACGGCTCCAAGGGTGAAGCAATGGCAAAGGTCATGAAGACACTTGTGCTTTACGGTGAAGCTTTCGGTGCAACAAAGATGGTTCCCGTTGAAAGCAAGATGGGTCATCTTGTTACAAGCTTCGGTCTTAAAGTTATGAAGCCTGTTTATGATCTTATGGATCAGCTTATCGAAGGCGGTGCACTTTCACAGCAGAAATTCTCTGTTGACCCCAAGCCCCTCGATCCCAACGTTCCCGCAAACTTCCTTCAGAAGTTTATTTTCAACAAGTTTATGTACAGTATGCAGGACAGCTACGATGCTCAGCTCAACAAGCTCGGCCTTATCGACAATAAGTCATACACCTGCACCTGCTATATGGACGAAGTAGGCAACGTTCCCAAGAAGGGCGAAGTTCTTTCATGGGCAGAATCATCAGCCGTTGTTTTTGCAAACTCCGTTCTCGGTGCACGCTGCAACAGAAACTCAGGTATTATCGAACTCTTCGGTTCAATCGTAGGCAGAGTTCCTTACTTCGGTCTTGTTACAGACGAAGGCAGAAAGGCTACATGGATTATCGAAGTTAAAACAACCAAGAAGCCCGAAGCACAGATTCTCGGTTCAGCTATCGGTATGAAGGTTATGGAAGACGTTCCCTTCATCAAGGGTCTTGATAAGTGGATCGGCACAGAGCTTGACGGCGACACCAAAGCATATCTCAAGGACTTCGGTGCTGCAACAGCATCAAACGGTGCGGTTGGTCTTTATCACGTTGAAAACCTTACTCCCGAAGCAGTTGAAATGGGCGAAAGCCTTATCGTTGAAAACGCTCAGGTTTATGTTATCGACGATGCAGAGCTTGAAAAAGTTCAGGCTAACTACCCCGTTATGTGGAAAGATAAGAACGCAAAGCCCAAGCTTTGCTTCGTAGGTTGCCCCCACCTTTCACACGCTCAGCTTATTGAGTGGACAGATAACGTTGCTGAGGGTCTTAAAAAGAACGGTCTTAAGAAGGTTTCAATCCCCACCGTATTCACAGCTGCTCCCGCAGTTGTTGAAGAATTCAACAAAACTCCTTATGCAGAGAAGCTTAAGGCAACAGGTGTTATTCTCAGCTACATCTGTCCCCTTATGTATATGAACAATCCTCTTTGCAAAAAGATGCCTGTTATCACAAACTCAAACAAGCTCAGAACATACACAACTTCACGTTACTACAGAAGTGACGAAATTCTCGATATAATCACAAAGGAGGCAAAGTAAGATGAAACAGTTTAAAGGACGTCCCGTCTGTGCAGGTAAATGCACAGCTACCGCACTTGTTTCACACGGCGGTTTCAACACTCTTGCTTCTTTCCAGAACGCTCTTCAGTTCGGCGATAAGACCGCAAAATGCGGCGACCAGAACAACAAGGATCTTTATGAGAAGCCCATGGTAGGCACAGCACTCTGCCTCCCCCAGACAATCGGTTCAACAACCGG
>JAXJVE010000051.1:0-2144 GCA_036308705.1 Acutalibacteraceae bacterium | reverse complement strand
TTGCAGCCGAGCACACGGGCAATATCACGGGCAACAGAGGGCTTTTCGGTTAAAACGAGAGTTTTTGCCATAAGACATCTCCGTTCATAAATAAAATTACTCTATATTATATGATAACAAAAAGAGAATAAATTTATTTTCTTTTAAAGAATTATAATAAATTTAATTAAAGGGCCGCCTGAGCGACCCTTTGAATTACTTTATTCAGTTGGAATTTTTCTTTGCTCTGCGTTTTTTGATTAATCTTCTGATAATGAGAATAACTGCAAGAACAACGGCAAAAAGAGGAAGGAGAACGGGCAGACCGCCGATGATACCTACAACGGCATCCTTGAACCATTCAACGAGATCTTCGAGATTATCGGCGAATTCATTTTTGATTCTTGACCAGAGTGTGGGTTCTGCTTCGGTTACTCTTTCAACTTCATTTATGCGAAGGGTAACTGTGCTGTAGCTTACTCTGTTTTCAAGAACTTTGAGCTGTGAGGTATATGATTCAATCTGATAGTTTACCTCTGAAAGTCTTTCCTGAATTGCAAGAACATTATCGAGAGATTCGGCTTTTTCAAGCAGATTTGTGAGAGTTTGTTTTTCTGTTTTATAGGCTTCGATTCTGCTTTCAAGGTCAACATATTCAAGGGTTACATTCTGCTGACTTTCGGTTTTGCTTGTGATTGTACCGCTTTTACCCGCCGAGGTGATAAACATATCGAGCTTATCTGCGGGAATTCTGACGGTATATGTTGCATATCTTCTTGAACTGTAGCCGTTGCCGAAATCCGCTGATGATGTTTCAACATATCCGCCAAGGGCGGTGACGCTTGCGTTGAGCGATGAAATATAGGTATCGTATTCTTTGGTTTCAATATGAAGTTCAACGGTTTTGATTATTTTCTCGTTTGTTTCGGTTTTTTCAGCGGGGGATTCCGTGCTGTTGTTGAGAGAGGAGTCTGTGACAACATCTTTTACATCGTCAAATCCGCCCGAATAGGAGTCTGAGGTGTAATAAAACTCGGGAGTATCCGCCGAAATGTTGCCTTCGGCATCGTTTGCGGCTTTGCTGCTGCAGGCACAGAATGAGAAAACAATGAGGATACAGAGGGCGAGTACAATAATTTTTTTCATAAATATCACCTTTCCTTGATATTGTTGTATAAATGTAAAATTTCTTCAAAACACTTGACTTTTTTGAAAAAATATGCCACAAATATAATATACTTTGATTGGAGGAAACTACCGTGAAAAAGATATTGGCTATATTGCTTGCAACTGCATCAGTTTTGTCGTTTGCGGCTTGTAAGGGCAAGGATGAGGGCGTAACAGACCCTGCAGACCCGAATGTTTTTATGTCACAGCAGCTCGCACAGGAAGCAGAGCAGTCAAAGGCTCTTGAAGAAAAAAATCAGGCTGAAAGCAAAGTGCAGTCGGAAATTGACGAATATATAGAAAAAGTCGGCAAAACAAAGAAGAACGAGCAGCTTGTTATCAAATGCAAAGTTCCTGAGCACATTGGCAGAGAATACTGGAAGTTTGAGTTCAAGGCAAACGGCGAATTCAAATCCAAGACTGTTTATTATTTCCTGCCCACATTGGAGCAGTACAACGCAAAGGTTGAAATCGGTAAAGACGATAAAAACACCAAAGTTGTTGATAAAGACAAAGAAATGAAAATGGTTGCAATCAAAAGCGAAAACGCTACAGGCAAATCATTTGATAAGATGTATAAAAACTATACAGACCAGAAAATGAAAGATATGGGTTATATCGTAATTGAATAATCCGTTACTCCGTTCTCAGAAAGAGGGCGGAGTTTATTTTTTATAAAAGCTGTCGATTGCTTCACGGTTGCCCGAATAGATAACATCGGCATCAAAGCGGACTGCGGAATCGGTGAGATATGCAAATGTGCGTTCAGCGTAAAGCGAATTTGCGTTTTCAAAATCTTCACGGGGAATATCGAAATGCTCAACGAACTGCATCATTGCCATACCGCCGCTTGCATCAATGCTTTTTGTCCAGATATTATATTCATCTTCGTTGACAAGCGATGAAAATTCAGCAGGAATCACCGCATATATGTCACAGTAATCCTCAGCAACAAAAAGCGGGGAGTCGGACGATGTAAGCGATAAAGAGGTGTTGAT
>JAXJVE010000050.1:0-4912 GCA_036308705.1 Acutalibacteraceae bacterium | reverse complement strand
ATTTATTACGGCGATGAAGCGGGTATTGACGGCGGTGAAGACCCGTTCAACAGAGGATGTTATCCCTGGGGCAAAGAGGATGAAGGGCTTATTGAACATTACCGTTTTCTCGGCAGACTGCGTAAAGAACACAAGGTGTTTAAAACGGGAGAATTCGTGCCTGTTTCGGCGGCACTCGGCTGCGTTGCGTATGAGAGAAGAAACGGCGAAGAGAGTATAATGACCGTTGCAAACCGCAACAGCCATCCGATAGTTTATGTTTTGCCCGATGAGGGTTATGAGTCGCTGACGGGGGAAACCGTTATCGGCAGAGAGCTTTATCTTGAAAAAGAAACGGCTGCAATACTTGTAAGAGTGAGATAATTGTTATGGCAAAAAGACCTAAAAGTATAATGTTCAAAACAACCAGGCAGAGCAAGGGCGAAGAAACAAAAAAATTTGTTGCAATCCTTGTGTTCTGCGTTGTTGCCGTGCTCACGGTTTCAATTATTTTTATTGCGGGTAACGGCAAGGATGACAGCGAAGACGTTACTCAGGTTGAAGAACAGGTAAAAATCGAGGCGGAAAAGACATATCTTTTCTGGTGTGCGGATAAAAACGAACTGCGTTTTGCGTGGCTCGTCAATGTTGAAATGCCCGAAAGAAGAGCTGTTGTATGTTCGCTCGATATCAATAAAAAACTCGGCGAGGGCTATGATGACAGCATAAGACAGACTTTTGCTTCAAAGGGAATAAAAAGCCTTGTTGAAGGAATGGAAGCTGAGTTTGAAATAAAAATAGACGGGTATATCGGCTCTGATGACGAGAGCTTCAAGTCGATGATAAACTCTCTGGGCGGAGTTGAAATCACCGTGCCCGAGCAGATATCATACAGAAGCGGCGATTTTGCACTCACTCTTGTCAAAGGCAAACAGAATATGAAGGGTGACACACTTTTCAAATATATAAGATATCTCTGCACTCTCGATAAGGACGGCAGGGATTTGCAGGCGGATGCCATGAGCGAAATGCTCGCTTATGTTTTCAAACCGTCAAACATCAATAAATGTGACAGCATTTTTTCAAGAATATCAAATACACTCGAAACAAACCTTACGATTGTTGACTATTCGTCGGCAAAAGCGGGGATAGAAACACTTGTTGAAGAAGGCTTTGCATCAATCAGAACGGTTGATAAGCCCGAAAAAGTGAAATAACAGAGGGATTGATATGAAAAATTATTTCAGAAGAATTTTAATTTTCATATTTGTTGCCGTTATCGTTGTTGCCTTTGCGTCCTGCAGCAATAAAAACACAGGCAAAAACGGTGCTGATGAAACGGCTCAGAGCGTTGTTCAGACTCAGGAGGCATCGCCTGTAAAACAGGGCGGATTTTACTATAATCAGCTTTCGGAAGATGAAAAACAGGCGTATGACAGAATTATCTCAAAAATCTATACGATGCCTGATGAAATTTATATTTCAAAGATTGACGATACTCAGCTTGATAATGTGTTTGCCGCAATCCTCAAGGATAACCCCGATATATTTTTTACGGGCAGGCAGGTTTCAAGAAGGAAGATAGGCTTCGGTCTGCTCTGCTCAATTGAATATATTTTCACAAAAGAAGAATATGAAATGCGGAAAGCTCAGCTTGACGAGGTATGCGATGAAATTATCGCTTCGCTTTCAGACCCCGAAGATGAGTGGCAGACAGAGCTTGAAATCCACGATTATATCATCGGAAAATGCAGATACAAGATTGTTGAAGGTGAGCACGTTTATTCTTCGGCTTACGGTGCACTTGTCAACGGTGAAGCGGGCTGTGAAGGGTATTCAAAAGCAATGCAGCTTTTACTTGATAAGGTCGGCATTGAAAATTACGTTATCTGCGGAAACGCTGAAAACAAAGATAATCGGGCTACTCCACATATGTGGAATATCGTGAATATCAACGGCGATTTTTATCATCTTGACTGTACCTGGGATGACCCTGATACGGGCGAAAAAGATAAAACGTATGAAAACCATCTTTATTTCAACGTTGATGACAAAACAATATCAAAGACACATTCCGATTTTTCGGATTATTTTGAATGTACCGCAACTGCGGAAAATTATTATAATAAAACAGGAATGCCTCACGGAAAATAATAAATTGAATTTTGGTTCAGGTTCATTGTAAAACGCAAACGGAAGGAACGGATACAAATGGATAAACAGCGTATAGAAGCGGCGGTGCGTGAAATTCTCATCGCTATCGGCGAAGACCCCGACAGAGAGGGCCTTGTTGAAACTCCCGCAAGAGTTGCGAGAATGTATGAAGAGATATTTTCGGGTCTTGAGGATGACCCCACAAGGCACCTCAAACTCTTTAACGAAAGCGGAAACGAAGAGATGGTTGTTGTAAGGGATATTCCGCTTTATTCGATGTGTGAACATCATCTTATTCCTTTTATGGGCAAGGCTCATATTGCCTATATTCCTTCAAAAGGTAAGGTTATAGGTCTTTCAAAGCTTGCAAGGATTGTTGAATCATTTGCAAAAAAGCCTCAGCTTCAGGAAAGACTGACTGCTCAGATTGCTGATTTTCTTGATGAAAACCTCAATCCCCAGGGCGTTGCCGTTGTTATTGAGGCTGAGCATCTTTGTATGACAATGCGCGGTGCAAGGGCTTCGGGTGCAAAAACAAGAACATCTGCGCTCAGAGGCACAATGAGAAGCAACGCAAAAACAAGAGCAGAAGCAATTTCGCTTCTTACCGGAGGAATTTAAATGTTCAAGGCTCGCAGATTTGAATTTCCGCTGGGCAAAAAAACCTATGTTATGGGAATTCTTAATTGCACACCCGATTCTTTTTCTGACGGCGGACTTTATAATACACCCGACAAGGCGTTGGCTCACGCTCTTGAAATGCAGGAATACGGCGCGGATATCATTGATATCGGCGCGAATTCCACAAGATTCGACGCTGTCATTATTTCTGCAGAAGAAGAAAAAGAACGGCTTATGCCCGTTATGAATGAGCTTTTCGGTAAGGTTTCCGCGGCGGTGTCGGTTGATACTTTTTACCCGACCTGTGCAGAAGCAGTGCTTGAAGCGGGTGCGGATATCATCAACGATGTCAGCGGTGTTTTCAACCCCGAAATTGCACAGCTCTGCAAACACTACGGTGCAGGCTATGTTGTTATGCATAACCCCTGCGGCTCGGCAGATGTTTCGCAGTATCCCGACGGCGTTGTGAATGAGGTACGCAGATTTTTTATTGATACGCTTACCCTTGCGGCAAAATCGGGCTTGCCGAAAAATCAGCTCTGCCTTGATATCGGGCTCGGCTTCGGCAAATCTTATGAAGATAATCTTGAGCTTCTCAGAGAGATGCAGTGGCTTAAATTCAAAGGGGTCGCTCTGCTTGCGGCAGGTTCAAGAAAAAGATTTATCGGCACCGCATCGGGCGTTGAAAACAGTTCACAGAGAGATGCGGGCACCGTTGCGGCTCATACGGCGGCGATTGCGGGCGGTGCGGATATAATCCGTGTTCACGATGTTTTTTCTGCCGTTCAGGGTGCACGGGTAGCAGATGCAATATACAGAGGTAAAACCAATGGATAAAATTTTAATCAGAAATCTGAAGATTTTTGCGTATCACGGCGTTCACGACTATGAAAAAGAGAACGGTCAGAATTTTGTTTTTGATATTGACGTATTCGTTGATGTATCCGATGCGTGCAAAAGCGATAATGTTGACGATACCGTGAGCTATTCGGCTGTAATTTATCAGGTTCAGAAAATATTCACCGAAAATAAATATGATTTGCTTGAAAAGGCGGCTCAGACGGTTGCCGACGGTCTTTTTGAGAGCTTTGATAAAATTCAGAGCCTCAGAATACTTCTCAAAAAACCCGAAGCCCCCATAAAAGCGGATTTTGATTATGTGGGCGTTGAAATTTTCAGAGAGAGGGAAGAGAAATGAGCGAAGCGGTTATTGCGTTGGGAACCAATCTCGGCAACAGAATAGAAAACATAAATGCGGCTGTCAGAGCAATCGCCAAGCTTTCGGGCGTTAAAATCATCAAAACATCGGGTGTTTATGAAACGGACCCCGTTGACTGTGAAGATGAACTTAAGTTTTACAATGCGGCAATTCTGGTTGAAACAAGCGTTTCGCCCCATGTTCTGCTCGGCGAATGTCTTGGCATTGAAGCGGCGATGGGCAGAATCAGAACAAAAAGAAACGGCCCGAGAATAATCGACCTTGACCTTATTCTTTATGACGGTTTCAAGTCTGAGGATTATGAGCTTACGCTTCCGCATCCCCGTGTGCTCGAGAGAGCATTTGTTATGGCTCCTCTGCTTGAGCTTTATCCCGCAGGCAGGGCACCGGGCATATTCTTCGCACCGCATCTCAGAGATATCGGGATGAAGGGTGTGAGAAAAACGGAATACGAAATAATAATCCCGATTTATTAAGGAGTGAACGGTATGGCGGATATCTGCGAACACTGTGCTTACTATGATTACAACGAAGAATACGAATGTTATGAATGTCAGATAAATCTTGATGAGGACGAGCTCTACAGATTTATGCAGGGCGGCACCAATGAATGCCCTTATTTCAATCCGTTCGATGAATATAAAGTTGTCAGAAAACAAAACTGAGGTGATTCAGAATGAGTAAAAATAAAAAGTCAAACTCAAAAAAACCTGTGTCAAAAAAGCAGGCGGCTCCCGAAAAGAAAGAATTCCCTAAATTCATAATAGCAGTTGTGGCTGTTATAGTTGCGGTTGCTGTAGGTGTAGGAATTTATTTTGCGTTGAACAAAGAAAAGCCCGAAAAACCCGATGTAGGCCCCGTTGTTACGGTTGACAGCAACGGTTCAAAATACGAAATGGCAGAATATAAGGGTACAAAGATGCCTTTGTACCCTTATAT
>JAXJVE010000049.1:0-2621 GCA_036308705.1 Acutalibacteraceae bacterium | reverse complement strand
CTTTTCAATAAGTGCGGGATGAATTCTGCCGTCTGAAATAAGTCTTTCAAGAGTAAGTCTTGCAACCTCACGGCGCACGGGATCAAAGCTTGAAAGTGTGATAGCCTCAGGTGTGTCATCAATGATAAGGTCAACACCTGTGATTGTTTCGAGAGTTCTGATATTACGACCCTCACGGCCGATGATACGACCCTTCATTTCATCGTTGGGAAGAGCAACAACGGAAACTGTAGCCTCTGCAACGTGGTCTGCAGCACAACGCTGAATTGCGGTTGTGATAATCTCTCTTGCAAGAGTATCTGCCTCATCCTTTGTTTTCTGCTCAATTTCCTGAATTTTAACCGCCTTTTCGTGGTTAAGATCTTCGTCAAGAACGCTGAGGATATAGTCCTTAGCCTGTTCTTTTGAGAAGCCTGAAATACGTTCGAGCATTTCAAACTGGCTCTTTTTAATGCTTTCGATTTCTTCAAGGCGTTCGTCTGCAGCCTTGATTTTTCCGTCAAGAACTTCGTTTTTCTTTTCAAGGTTTTCGCTCTTTTTATCGAGAGTTTCTTCCTTCTGAGTAAGACGGCGTTCCATTCTCTGAACTTCATTGCGTCTTTCACGGAGCTCTTTTTCGGTTTCTGTTCTTTGCTTGTGAATTTCATCCTTAGCTTCAAGGATGGATTCCTTTTTCTTTGCTTCTGCTGTTGAAATAGCTTCGCTGATGATTTTGTTTGCTTCCTGCTCAGCTGAGCCGATAGCAGCTTCGGCAACTTTCTTCCTATGTAAACCGCCAAGCACGAAGCCGAGAATAAGACCGACAACGAGCGTTGCAACGGCAATAAGAATTGCTATCCAAAGATCCAAGAGTCTGTTCCCTCCTTTTTTGAGATTTTTTGGCTTTACAAATGAGTAAAGCCGCTATAGTAACAGATTAATGAAAATCAACCAATGGTGTGTGAAAGCGAAAAATCGCTTATCTTGGCACAATATAACACCATTGTATTAATAGTATACTTTTAATTGGATATTGTCAAGTTTTTTATGAATATTTAATCAAAAAATCTATTGACTTTGCATTTGCGGAGTGATAATATAATTGTAATATCAAAATCGTTGAAGCAGAAGGCTGTTTGCAACGGCATTTTTTCAGAGAGCCGCCTCACGGGCTGAAAGGGCGGTAAAATGCAGCATTCAGTTACCGCCTGCCGAGTGCCGCTGTATCCAAGGCGAGCCGTATCAGCTGCGTTAAAGCTGTCAGAGAGCCGATTTTTTTATCGGAATTGCGGGTGGAACCGTGGAGTATGTATATTATGCTTCATCCTGTTTTTTGCAGGGTGGAGCTTTTTTATTTGTAAAAATTGAAAGGAATGATATAAATGATTAACGTAACTCTCAAAGGCGGTGTCGTTAAGGAATTTGAAAACGGCACAACCGCTATGGAAATTACAAAGAGCCTCGGTATGGGTCTTTATAAAGCTGCTTGCGTTTGCAAAATCGACGGCGTTGTATGTGACCTGAGAACAGCTCTTGATAAAGACTGCGAGCTTGAAATTCTTACTTTTGACGATGCAGACGGCAAGTGGGCACTCCGCCACACCGCATCGCATATTCTTGCTCAGGCAGTAAAAAGACTTTACCCCAACGCAAAGCTTGCTATCGGCCCCGCAATCGATAACGGTTTCTACTATGATTTTGATGTTGACGTACCTTTTACTCCCGAAGTTCTCGAGAAAATCGAAGCTGAGATGAAGAAAATCGTCAAGGAAGGTCTTGCTCTTGAAAAATATGAGCTTGACCCCGAAGATGCAATAAAAATGATGGAAGAGAGAGGCGAAACCTTCAAGGTTGAGCTTATCAAAGAACATTCAGATAAGGGCGAAAAAATTTCATTCTATAAGCAGGGCGAATTTGATGAACTCTGTGCAGGCCCCCATATCCCCGATACAAGCAGAGTGAAAGCATTCAAGCTTACATCCTGCACAGGTGCATACTGGAGAGGCGACTCAAACAACAAGATGCTCCAGAGAGTATACGGTACCGCTTTCACAAAGAAAGAGGACCTCGAAGCATATCTTGAAGCAGTTGAAGAAGCAAAGAAGCGTGACCATAACAAAATCGGCAGAGAGCTCGGTTATTTCACAACAGTTGATTCAATCGGTCAGGGTCTTCCCATTCTTATGCCCAAGGGCGCAAGAGTTGTTCAGCTTCTTCAGAGATGGGTTGAAGATGTTGAGCAGCAGAACGGCTATCTTCTCACAAAAACTCCCCTTATGGCTAAGAGAGATCTTTACAGAATTTCAGGCCACTGGGATCATTACCGTGACGGTATGTTCATTCTCGGCGATCCCGATGATGAAGAGAAGGAATGTCTTGCATTGCGTCCGATGACCTGCCCCTTCCAGTATCAGGTATATCTCAATGCTGCAAGAAGCTACCGTGACCTTCCCATGCGTCTTGGCGAAACATCAACTCTTTTCCGTAACGAAGATTCAGGCGAAATGCACGGTCTTATCCGTGTTCGTCAGTTCACGATTTCAGAGGGTCACCTTGTTATCAGACCCGACCAGCTTGAAGAAGAATTCAAGGGTTGTCTCAGCCTTTGCAAATATTTCCTCGGTACAATCGGTATGCTTGAT
>JAXJVE010000048.1:0-2638 GCA_036308705.1 Acutalibacteraceae bacterium | reverse complement strand
AAGAACAAACCCCACGTTCCAATCGGAACATGGGGTTCATTGTTTTATTAATACCAGATAAATCCGAGGAAAAGGATACGGATTATCCATTGCCACCAGGCATAAGAAACGGTAATTTCGAATTTATCCGTAAATTCGCCGTATTCAACGGTTATTGTTTTTGTGCCTACGGAAGTAATATCAAAACCGTTTACACGGATTTTGTTTGTGTCACTTATGATTTTTGATGTACCGTCGGAATACATCACCTTGATTACAATACCGCTCAAATCAAGCGAATCATATTTATATGTGTATTTGGTTTTGTCGGGTGCAGTAATTATTTTTATACCCGTTACGGTTGCTGTTGTATCTTCGGGTTCTTCGGGTATCTCAGGTGTTTCTTCGTATTCGGTACAAACCGCATATTCGCTGAAATGATTTGTTTCGAGAATGATATATCCATTCAGGATTTCCATCCTGTCGTATGTGAACACTTCATAATCGCCCGGCTCAGTGCCGTCTGAGAACCAATGAACAATTTTGAATTTGTTCAGTTCGGGTTCTGTTAAGTTAACATTTATTGTTTTGTCATCTTTTTCATAAGAGAACACGCCGTTGCTGAATTCAACGGTATCAAAGTCAAGTTCACCCTCAATACCGAGCAGGGTTGATATCATATTTATGAATTCATCGGGAGCTTTGATTTTGACTGTTATATTTTCGTCGCTGAGAGGCTGAATTGTATTTCCGTCGCCGTCAACAATTTTGATATCAAGCACCTTGACAGGGCTTATCATATTTTTGTTGTAATATCCGTTGCGGTCATATTTGGGGCTTGCGGGAGTAACTTCCGCTACTGCAAGATGAATGTTACCTGCTTCCCAGATGAAGTTATCGTCTGTATGCTGAATGATAACAGAATTATCGTCATTTCTGAGGGTGTAATGAACGGTTATACCGTTATAATTCACATTGCTTGCAAGGCGTTTCCATTCAGCTTTTGTGTCACCGTAATAAACATCTGTTATCGAACTTGATTTGAATACGGATTCATCAAGAAAATCAACAGTTTGAGGTATATTGATTTCGGTGAGATCGGGGTTTGACGCAAAAGCATAGCTGCCTATCGAACGCAAACCGTCGTTAAGAATTACGTTTTCGAGTTTGCAGTCTCTGAACGCATAATCTCCAATACTTTCAAGCGAATCGGGCATTCTGATGTTGCTGATTAATCCGCAATACGCAAACGCACTTTTACCGATTTCTTTAAGACTTTCGGGTAAAGATGAAATCTGCATATTCTTACAATTGTAAAATGCACCGTCGTTGATATACTCAACGCCATCGGGCAATGTGATGGTTTCTATTGAAGAACAGTTATAAAAGGTATCTGATGCAATAAGTTTTGTTTTGGAGAAAACTCTGCAATCCGCAGGCATTTTGAGGGTATCAGCCTCTATAAGGTTATTTCCGATATAAAGAAAACCGCTGTCCCAATTTGCGGGGTCATTATAGTAAGCGGTATTGCCGAAAGCAGCATCTCCGATATATTTAATGTTTTCGCCAAGTGATATTTCATTAAGGTTTGTGCAACCGTAGAATACACCGTTTTCAATTCTTTCAATGCTTTCGGAAAAATTAATTTCAGTGAGAGATGTGCAGTCGCGGAAAGCCGAACTGCCTATACTTTTTAATGTTTCGGGAAATGTTATGCTTGAGATTTTTTCATAACCGCGGAACGCATTTTCAGAAATAGCGGTTACCCCTTCGGGTATTACCAAGTCAGTTATAAGAGTATTATTGATATAAAGATTATCTGCATATTCTAACGGGTTTTGATTATTATAACCGAAACCCAGTGAACACCAATCTGCAAGGTCACCGTTGTAATACACATTTTCAAGTGCATAGCAACGATTAAACACTGTATCATATACGGTCTCAAGGCTTGAAGGGAGGGTAATATCGGTCATTTTTTCATAACCATTGAAGGCATTACCCGAAATAAAAGTTATACCCTCTTTAACAGTAACTTTTCTGACATCGTCACTTGAAATTACTTCTCTCCAATCATTTCCGGTTTTACCCTGACCGCTGATTACCAATTCACCGTCGCTGTAGAAAGTCCAGTTCGCTTTCTGGTATTTTCCGCTTGCAACAACTTCACGCTCTGCAGCAAAAGCTGCTACAGTGCCGAAAAGCATAATCATAACAATAATTGCAGAAATGATTTTTGCAAATTTTATAATACGGTTCATATTTGTTTTTCTCCTTTTATATTTCATAAGCCGTTGCAGTATAACTGCCTCCGGGCTTTGTTGTTACGCTGAAACTGTCCGCCATTGCATCAATACCGTGCTGATTCATCAGACCTGTTTCAATATCGGAATCCGAAAGTGTAACACCTGCATCAAATGTCAGGGTATAGTTTTTATACTCGCTTCCCGAACCCGCACTGTAAACCTTGACCGTCACCGTTGCGGGAGATGCCGACTCTGTTGTGGTTGTTGTTGCCTTAGTGGTGGTCGGTTTTGTGGTTGTTGCCCTTTGGGTAGTGGTTTCTTTGATTGTTGTGGTTGCTTTGGTTGTTGTGGTTGTAGTCACTTTTTTAGTGGTGGTTTCTTTTTTTGTGGTTGTTGCTTTTGTTGTAGTTGTT
>JAXJVE010000047.1:0-5696 GCA_036308705.1 Acutalibacteraceae bacterium | reverse complement strand
GTCTTACTGAAGGTCAGCATTGCTCACGTTGTGATGATGAAACAGTAGCACAGGAAATTATTCCCGTTGTTAAACATTCTGCAGTTATCAGCAAAAATGATGCAACAAACCATTGGAATGAGTGCTCTTGCGGCGAAAAAATTAATCTTGAAGAACATAAATTTGGTAAAGATTATATTTGCGATGTTTGTAAATATGAGAAAGTGATTACATTCAAGATGTTAATCCGCAATCCTTCAACAACAACCATCAGCTACGGTGACAGCATTATTCTTCACGCTGATATGGAAGAAACTCTTCCGAACGGCTGGACAGTCAAGTGGACGGCAGATAACGGCAACTTCTCTTATTCGGCTAACGGTGAAACCTGCACAATTACTCCGAATAAGAGCGGTGACACAACATTCACCGCAACGATTTATGACGAAAACGGAAACGAAATCAGCAAAGACACTCAGACTATGAAGTCAAAAGCAGGTTTCTTTGATAAATTTGTCGCTTTCTTCAGAAAATTGTTCGGCGCAACAAAAGTTATTCCTCAGGCATTTAAGGTTATATTCTAAAAATAAAAGCAACACACTGCAAATTTCTTTGCGGTGTGTTGTGATTTAAACGATTTGATTTATGGAGGTAAACATGAAAGGTATATCAAAAAAAATCATATCAATTATTATGGCAATAATTGTTGCCGGATTAACAACGTGCTCGGCTTTTGCAATTGAAACTGTTGATTTTGTAGATATGAGCAAATATCATGATTTTGAAAAGTTTACAGTTGAACGTGAAAATTCATCTGATAATTTTGAAAAAAGTTCTTCAACAACTCCTAATGCAGTTTCATCACCCAAGCTTTCAAACGGTTCCTATGATTTTTATGATCTCACATCAAACTGGAGTTCTTCAGATGGAAGAATTTCATGGGATGACAGATCGCAAACACTCACATTAAATAACGCCTATATCAGTTCAGGTTATTCAAGTGTTGATAATTTTGGAATCTATGTTCCACACAATTCAACTATTGTTCTTGTAGGAAATAACACTGTTGTAAGTGGAAATTCAGGCTCAGGCGGATATGACAGCATGGGCATTGTCTGTAACGGCAATCTCAATTTTGAAGGCTCAGGTTCACTTTATGTCAAAGGCGGAGATTCGTCAAGAAACAGCTATGGTATTCTTGCAAGATATGATGTAAACTTTAAGAATTGTAACATAGAAGCTGTAGCCGGTTATGGTGCTCAGTTCTCCGGTGGTTTCAGCTCTGAATCAGGTGATGTTACATTCACAGATACTGTGTTCGTCGGTAGAGGTGGCGAATCAAGAAGCGGATGCAGTGTTGGTATAGACTGTGTTGCTGAATGTACAGTATCAAATTCTATTATTAAAGGATATGCTGATTCATCGGCTTTAAACTGAGGAGTTTATTTAGGAAACATAGATACAGAAGACAGTGAAATAATCGGATATGGTGCTGAAGTTCCATCTAACTGCGGCAGTGCAGATATTTATTGCAGCTACGGAATTTATGTTGACGGAAATGTTGATGCTTATTCTTCTGAATTCGGAGCTTGTGGCGGTGATGTCAAAAAATCCGGCAATGGATCTGCTTCATATGGCTTAGCTTGTCAAGGTGATTTTTGTGCTTTTGCTACTCCGACAATATCTTATGGCGGTGAATCTGTTAACGCTTCCTATGGTGTATTTATCGGCGGCGATTGTATTATGGATTATTGTAATTTCTTAACAGAAACAAATCCTTCTTATAATGCCATTGCTTTTTCTGCATCAAACCTCACTTTAAATTGCGGTGTATATCAAGCCGGATGTGCTGAAGCTTCTTCGACTGCATCAGCTATACATGTTGTAAATGCTTTTAATTTAAATGGTGGCGAAGTAGTGGCTCTTTGCGAGAGTAATAACAATGTTTTTGCGATATCAGCAGGGAAGATAAATGTTAACAGCGGATCAATTGTTGCCATAGCATCCGAAAGTGTCGGCAGCAGCTGTGGTATTTATGGAAATATAGCTGTTTATTGCGGTGATGTTTTCGCAACAGGCGAGGACTCAGCATTTAACGGAAATTTGTCATATGTGTCAGACAAGTGTAAAATTTCAGCAAGTGACGAATATTCTTCAGATGACTTAACCGATGGTACACTTTCTTCAGGAAACATTACAGTTCCGTCTGCAAATAATGCTGTTGCTAAATCGGCAAGAGTATATGTAGATATGAATAATCAAAAAATTTATGCTTATGCAATGACTGATAATCTTTCTTACAAAGGCACAACAAGAGTACTTGCGCATTGCGAAAATCCGATAGTTATGTACAAGTACGAAAGCTTAAACAATTCTGTAATTAAAGTTGAAAACAGTGCTTTGGGTGTAGTTAAAGCAGTGAATTCAGGCACTGCAACAATCAAGGTTACAGCAACTGATTTGCTTACGGGCGAGCCTATAAGAGATGCTAACGGAAATATTGCTTCTGCAACAGTAGAAATTACTTGCAAAATGACATTTTGGGAAAAGATTGTAAGATTCTTCAGAAATCTTTTTGGTCTTGAATAAAAGCCCTAATATAACCTCCTGTGGAACTTTACGCCATAGGAGGTTGATTCTTAATTTTGATAAATCATTATAATCTTATTCTGTCATTTAACTGTCAAAGTTTTTATGAAGTATTAGAAGCGTTGATATATAAGGACTTTCAGACTTTTGGTTTTTCTCCAAAACCGCGTGCCGAGGGTTCAAGTCCTTCTGCCCCTGCCATTCAAGTCCCGAAACCGTTGATACACAAGGGTTTCGGGATTTCTCTTTTCGAAAAATAATTTTTTCTAACACTTTTGACCCTTTTTTCTAACATTTTTCTAACACTTTTTCAGGCTTTGTTTTTTAATCGACACAACTTTTGTGCTGATTTTTGCTTTTTTTAAACCTTTTTCCGACCCTTTTACGGGGTCTTTTTTTGTTTCTGAAAGGGTCTTTTCTTCAAACACTTTTTCTAACACTTTGTCCTCTTTTTTCTCTTGTTCCGAATTAAGTTTATCAAGAGTATCTGCGATGCTGATTTTTGAACTCTTATCAACGTGAGCATAGAAATTAAGTGTTGTTGATGCACTTCCGTGACCGAGCCATTCCTGAACCTGAACAACCGAAAATCCGAGATTGAGAAGATTGCTCGCAACGCTGTGGCGTAAATCGTGCAGTCTTATCTGCGGAAGTGTACTGTTCTGAATGACCGAGTGAAAAGTGCGTGTCAGATAATTCGGTGCAATTACTTCGCCGTTACCCCAGGTGCAGACATAGTCATTATATATGTAATAATTGTCCATAAGCAGTTTGCGTTCATCCTGAAGCTTTTTCTGTTCTTTCAGAAGGTCATAAGCCGTATTGTTCAACGGCAGAGTTCTGTAACTGCTTTCTGTCTTTGGATGGTCGGTGTAATTGCCACCCGTGTGCTGCTGAAGTGTTTCGCTTATTGTTATTGTGCGGTTGATGAAATCGACGTTCTTCCATTTAAGACCCAGCACCTCACTTCTGCGGAAACCGTAAATTGCACAAAGTCTGACGGGCAATTCAACGGGACTTCCTTTGAACAGAGAAATAAGTTCGTCAAGCTGTTCGTGGTTGAGAAATTCAGCTTTGTATTTCTCTTTCTTCGGCAATCTTGCAGAGCTTGCGGGATTGAGCGGAATATATCCTTTTCTGACCGCATCGGCAAGTGCCTTGCTTATGTTCTGATGATGGTGCCTTATTGTTGTTGCGGAAGGTGCCGCACCGTTTTCAAGGTTGCTTTCGGGTCTGAGAAGCGAGAAATAATAATCCTCAAGGTCGATTGGCTTGATTGACTGAAGCTGAATCTTCGTGTTCCTGAAATACGGAATAATGTGATTTGTCATATTACCCTTATAGGAACGGAAGGTGTTCGGTCTGACTTCTTTTTCAATCTCTGTCAGCCATATTTCAAAGTATTCCGCAACCGAAATACCGTAATAAACACCGTTATGGTAGTTCCATTTTTCAAGCTCCTGATTCAGGAATTGCTCGGCGTTTTTCTTGTTGCCTCTGACGGGCAGACCCGTGCTGACCCATTTCTGCTTTCTTTTGCCGGTTTCATCTCTGAGATTGACAACGGCATAATACTTGCCGTCTTTGATTTGCAGATTGCCTGTTACCATTGAAACTCCTTTCTGATTGGAAAACAGTCAATCATTCCGTAATTAAAATTATACATAATATTTTACTGTTTACAAGAGTTTAAGACGCTGTTTCAAGAAAATTTATAACGCTTGTTTTCGGAATGATATATCGTTTGCCGATTCTGATAGTTTTGATTTTGCCTTCCTTGACAATGTCATAGGCAGCGTTTCTGCCGATGTGAAGCATGTCCTGAAGTTCTTCAATGCTCACAACGTCGGGGTAGTTTTCAAAAATTTTATTCATTCATTACTCCTTATGATATTTTCTGATAATATGCAAAATCTGCGGTTACCTCTGTTTCCATTGTTGCAGGTGCGTTGTAGAGCATTGTTATCAGATAGGGTTTTATGTTGTTGATTTTGGTTTCATTACTGTCAAGCTTTGATAAAACACAAAAGATATGCTCTGAATTCAGCTTGCAGAATCTGGATATTACCGCACCTCTCGGCATTTCATCTTTGCCGACTCTTACGGTTGGACTTTTGCCGTTGAGGACATCGAAGATAATCATAACCATTTCATCGAGCAGATTTTTGTTGGCGTCGCAAACAATATATTCATATTCTATCTGCTCTCTTATCTCATCCTCTGTCCTTTCAAATCCTATGATTGATGAATGATTGTTACTGAATTTATTATTACTGTTATTATTCTTACTATATTCACGTTTTGTGAACTCGCGAGGTTGGATTTCGTGAATTCGCGAATTATCATTCTCAGTATTCGCGAGTTCTTGCTTTGCGTATTCCGAAAACCGTTCTGTAATATAAATCTTGTAGGGCATACAGCAATTATTTCTTTTTCGGATTATCAAATTCTCGGTTTCGAGTTCCCTGAATATTCTGAGCGCTCTTGTGTTGCCGCAACCGAGCTTTTCGCAGACTTCTTCAACGGTATAGATTATGAAGATTTCTCCGTTGTCATCGGTGAATCTGTCGGCATTGATTGTTGAAAGACAGAAGCGGTCAAGAATCATTGCGAAAAGGGTTCGTGCTTCTATTGATATGTGTGAGAACATCTGATTGTCGATAAGAACTCTCGGATATCGGATAAAAGGATAATCAAAAATACCGTCGTTCAATAAATCACCTTGCCTTTCTGCCAAGACCGATTTTCTTTGCACGTTCTCTTGCGGCTTCAATCTGTTCCTGCGTTTTAGGCGGTTTAAGACTAATAGAAATGCAAGATTTTTTGATCGCGTACATAACACCGCCGTATTGGTCTGTATTTTCGTGTCTGGCGGCTTCGGGGTAATTCTCCGCAAACTTCATCAGCCTGCGCTTAAACGGCTTGTTACAGGTGAAAACGGAGTATTCATCCGTATCCTGATTGGTGAGCAGTATTGTTTCCTGCTCGTATTTGGTTAATTTCTTCATCATTGTCCTTTCTCAGACTTAAAAAGTTAACTGAAATCCATTGATTTTGCATTTGTTGAAAATGTTTGAAATAAATTCATTGTTTGATCAAATTCCTTTTTTTCTTTCACTAATACATTC
>JAXJVE010000046.1:0-2263 GCA_036308705.1 Acutalibacteraceae bacterium | reverse complement strand
GGTACAAGGTACTGTGTTGCCTTTGAATTTTTTTGATAATCCCTTGTAAACAAAACCTGTTATCAATCCTTCAAGTACTCTCGGAATAACACAGATAACGAATGTGAAAAACGGATTCACGCCAAAAAGCATTGTACCGAATGCACTCATTCCAAAGCACTGCCAGAAGCTTGTTAAACCAAAAACAAGTCCGCATACCGCCCCGGCAGAAGGACCGAGTACGATTGCACCGACTGCAACCGGAATAACATTAAGCGTGATTTCAATAACGCCGATTTTAATATAACCGATGTTTGTGAAACCGAAAATTATCAGCACTGCAACGAGTACCGAAAGTTGGGTCAGGCGCAATATCCGCCCGAGGGTTTTGTTTTTTTCTGATTTTTTTGACATTTATATTCCTCCTTGCTGCTGCTCCGTAAATTCGGATGCAACGCAAAATTTAACATAGTAATATCAAAGTCATTTATTGTTTTTTTCGTAAAGAACTTTGAGCCCATAATGGATAAGTTCACCGTTATATATTATATCTCTTTTACAGCTTTTGATAAGGTCTTTGGCAAGTCCGCCTGTTGCAACGGTTGATATAACCTTTTCGCCAAGTTCTTCTTCAAGCTTTTCACAAAGTCCGTCAATCATTGCCGCATAACCGAAAACTGTACCCGACTGCATTGAATCAATCGTGTTTTTACCGATAGCTTTTTTGGGCGTTTTAAGGCTGATATTCGGAAGTTGTGATGTTCTTGCCGAAAGAGCGTCAAGCGAAATACCGATACCCGGAGTAATGGTACAACCGCAGAAAGAACCGTTCTTGTCGATAACGCTTATTTTACTTGCCGTTCCAAGGTCTACAACAAGGCAGGGAAGGGGATAAAGTGCCGCTGCACCTACACAGCCCGCAAGCAAATCAGCACCAAGTTGTGCAGGGTTATCTATGAGAATATTCATTCCCGTTTTTATTCCGGGGCCGAGTATCATCGCCGTGCACCCCGTAATCTTTTCAACCGCTTCGCTTATTGATGATGATAACTCAGGTACAACGCTGCTGATTGCGGCCCCCTGAAATCCATTCTGCGAAGTATTGTATAAAGCAAAAATCTGTTTGAAATCAATTGCATACTGGTCAGGCGTTTTGGACCTGTCGGTAGCAATTCTTGAAACAAAAACAAGTTTATCTGAATCATAAACTCCTATAGTAATATTTGTATTACCTATGTCTATTGTAAGAAGCATTAACACCACTCCTGTTTTACATTCTGCTTTATTATACACTATATTATATAATAATGCAATGCTTGTATTTATAAAATATTAATGTATAATGATTATCAGAAAGGCGGTGTTGCTTCTGAAATGCTTTATTTGTCCCCGTGAATGCGGTGCAGACAGAAAAAATAATGTCGGTATTTGCGGTGCGGGCGAAAAAATCAAAGTTGCAAGAGCCGCACCTCATTATTGGGAGGAACCTTGCCTGAGCGGTGAAAAAGGTTCGGGAACCGTATTTTTTTCGGGGTGCAATCTCGGTTGCGTGTTTTGTCAGAATTATGATGTCAGCCACCGTGCCTACGGTATGGAAGTAAGTGAAAAGCATCTGATGAATGTTTTTGATACACTTCTTGAAAAGGGTGTTCATAATCTCAATCTTGTAACACCTACTCATTATGTTCCCATGCTTGCAAAAGTGCTTAAAGAATATAATTCGCCTGTTCCTGTTATTTATAATTCATCAGGCTATGAAAAGGCTGAAACACTCAGAATGCTTGAAGGTCTGATTGATATATATTTACCCGATATCAAGTATTTTGACAGTGCTCCTGCTTTAAAATATTCGGGTGCATCGGATTATTTTGAATTTGCATCAGAAGCTGTTCTTGAAATGTACCGTCAGGTCGGTAATATTGAGGTTGAAGAAAACGGACTTGCAAAAAAGGGGCTTATCGTAAGGCACCTTGTTTTACCGGGAAATATTTCTCAGGCGGTCAAGGTGTTTGAATGGGTAAAAGAAAATCTGTCTGTTGAAACATATATAAGCGTTATGAGGCAATATACTCCGTTTGGTAAAGCCAAGGAAATGCCGCCTGTTAACCGAAGCCTTTCTTCACGCGAATATGCTATTGTAAAAGATAAAATTCTTGCAATGGGCTTTGAAAATTGTTTTTTTCAGAGCAAAGAATCCGCAAAAGAAAGTTTTATTCCTGAATTTAATCTCGAAGGTGTTGACCTTTAAATAAAAAAGTGGTAAATTATATATGTTATTATATTT
>JAXJVE010000045.1:0-6294 GCA_036308705.1 Acutalibacteraceae bacterium | reverse complement strand
GAAATTGCCGTTATTATCTTTCTGACCGAGAAGTTTCAGCTGAATATTGGTTTTGATATTGCGGAAACCGTCACGCAGAGGAAACTGGTCGGCAAGATATTTTTCAACACCGTCAAAAAATGATTTATCCATAACCGCATCCACGGAAAACTCGGGAAACTGAGTTGCGGGTCTGTTTTCTGAGCTGATTATATCAACAGGCTCTTTTGTAAGGCAGATAACACCGAGAGCTGTAATGAAAACTGCAAAGCAAAGAATAGCGGCAATATATTTTATTTTTTTGCTCAAGCTGATACCTCCTTAAAATCTGAAATAAAGGAACGGATTAAACGAGCCGTCGATAAGATATGCAGTAACCGCAACGAGAACGGCGATTACAAACAGAGGCTCTGCAACAACGGTAATCTTTGAGCCGATTTTTGTTGCCGAAAACTTTTCTGCGGCGATTTTAACAACGGGTGTTGCACCGATGATGCCGAGAACAAAGAGTATTGCATAGCTTCTGAGATAGTAGAGCGTGATATCATTATACAGGGGGTATGACGGAGTGAACATACCTCTGAGGTCGCCGAGCATACCGTCAACACCGTTGCTGTTGAAGATAACGAAGCCTACAAGAACGGCAAAAATCAGATAGATATGACCGAATACGGAAGGAACTTTATCTTTGATTTTGTTGGGAATACATTTTTCAATAAGCAGAAGTGCGGCAAAATACAGGCCCCATATAATGAAAGTCCAGTCCGCACCGTGCCAGAAACCTGTAAGAAACCATACGGTAAGAATATTGAGGAAGAAACGGGGCTTGTTCACTCTGTTGCCGCCCATAGGAATATAAACATAATCCCTGAACCAGCTTCCGAGTGAGATATGCCAACGCCTCCAGAATTCGGTAACGGATGATGAAACATAGGGATGGCGGAAGTTTTCAAGGAATTTAAAGCCGAACATACTGCCAAGACCTATTGCCATATCGCTGTAACCTGAGAAATCAAAGTAAACCTGAAGCGAATATGCAACCGCATAAATCCAGAAGAAGAGGGTTGTTTTTTCATCGGTATCCCTGAAAATCTGACAAAGATTGCCAAGAGTATTTGCAAGAAGTATTTTTTTTGCAAGACCTACCGCAAACCTTCTTACGCCGTATGAAAAGCCCTCAAGAGTATGCTTTCTTTCTTTAAGTTCACGCACAACATCCGAGTAGCGGACAATCGGCCCCGCAACAAGCTGAGGGAAAAGTGAAACATAAAGTGCGAGGTTGATCGGGTTTTTCTGAGCGGGTACATCGCCTCTGTAAACATCAATATTATAGCTGATTGCCTGAAAGGTGAAAAAGCTGATACCGATAGGCATAATGATGTTGAGCAAGCCGATATCTGTTCCGAATACGGAATTTACGGTTGTAATAAAGAAATCCGTATATTTGAAATATATAAGTGCGGAAAGGCTCGCAAGAACGGATGCCCAGAGGAGTATCTTTCTGGCAAAACCGTTGACCTTTTCCGTTATAAGGCCGAAAACATAGCTTATGGTTATGACTGAAAGCATAATGACGAGATATTTAGGCTCGCCGTAGAAATAAAAGAACAGGCTCGAGAGCAATAACCATATATTTTTCCCTTTTGACGGCATAATGTAGTAGCCGATGAGAACAACGGGAAGAAATATAAATAAAAATGTCAGACTTGAAAATAACATTTGTTACTCCTTAAAAAAGCACCGAAGTTTTTGGCTTCGGTGCTTTAAGTTACAGATTAATTAACCGAGGATGATACCTTCGTCTTCGCCGGGCATTGCAGCGGGTTCATCCATAGCTGCTTCACCGTCAACGGGAGGCATTTCGTTGATTTCGCCTTCAACTACGAGAGGCTGGCTTGCGTTACCTGAAGCAACGATGTTGAATGCGTTGTAAACATCATCAGCGATAGCAACTGTTGACATTACCATAACGATTGTGTTGCCGCAGTTTGCGATAACTGCCTTTTCAGCTGAAACGCAAACCCACTTGCGAAGGTTGATACCCTTGCTGATTTCGTCTTTAAGAGCTTCAACATCTGCACCGTCTTTAGCCTTGATAACAGCCATTGAGAAGGGGATTGAGCCGATCATGGGGTCAACAAAAACTGCACTGTCAACCTTTTCTGTGGGGTCAACACCGATATAGTATTTTGCAGCCTCAACGTCTGAAAAATCAACAGGTGTGGGGGGCATAAGCATCATTTCGATTGTTGATGTGTTTTCGATAACTTTGTTTGCGATTTCTTCAAGAGTGCCTTCGAGTTCTGCAACGGGAGCAGCGGTTGTTTCTTCGGGAGCGTTTGTTTCGGGGTCAACCTTTGCGCCGCAAGCAGCGAGTGAAAGTACGGTTACGAGTGCGAGAACGATAGCTAAGATTTTTTTCATGTTTTTTCTCCTTAAATTTTATTATTGCCAAATCGATAGATATTATATCAGTTAAATTGGTATTTGGCAAGCCTTTTTACTAAACAAAGAAACGGAAATGTCTGTATATCAAAGGTCGATTTTCCAGAATGCAACGTTAAGGCGTTCATAAGTATATGAAACATAGAGTGAGCCGTTAAGATAGTGGATTGAAGGATATGAAAATTCGCTGTCAATTTTTTCTTCTTCAAGAGTAAGAACGATTTCCCATGTTTCGCCGTTATCGGTTGATTTCTGAAGGGTGAGGGGTGAACGTTCGCCCCAGTTTTCGCTTACGGGGTTTGAGAGAAGATAAAGGCTGCCGTCGGGAACTTTTACAACGTCAAGCCCGCTGTTGTTATTGGGCAGAACGGTGGGATATGCCTGACACCAGGTTTCGCCGTAGTCATCGGAATCGCTTCTGTATGCCTTGCCTACAGGAGTTCTTGTGAGCATATGCACCTTTCCGTTTTCGCTTTCCCACAGTGTGGGCTGAATCATCGGGATGAGATTTGAGGTGAAAGCGTTAAGACTGTTGAGAATGGGTGCGGTACGCTCGGTTTTGATTTTTTCGCTCTTCTTCCAGGTCAGACCGTCATCAAACGAGGTGTCAACAAAGCAGTACCAACCGCGGAGTTCTGTTGAGGCGGGAGCAAGAATTCTGCCGTCGGAGAGGCGGATGCACTTGTTTTTTACGGGACCTCTGCCGCCGCTTCTGTCACCGCTTACAAGCTCAAAAGGTTTGCCGAAGGTTCTGCCGCCGTCTGTTGAAATTGCGGCAAAAGTACGCCAGGGGGGAATGTTCTTGCCGACTTTGAAATAGAGAATGACTTCTCCGTTTTCACGAAGGAAAAGAACGGGGTTCCAATGCGGAATATGTTTTTTATAACAAACGGTTTTGGGCTCGCTCCAACCGTTTTCATCACGGCGTGAATACCAGATATCAACATCGGATGTGCCTTCTTTTGTGCCGCCGAACCAAGCGGTGATAACCGTACCGTCGGGCAGAGGAAGGACCGTTGTTGCGTGGCAGTTGGGGGTGGGAAGGGGATTGCATACAAATTCTTTGATATACTTCATATTTTTCTCCTATATTTTAAAATCTTCGGGATTTGCCTGCTGAACAAGAAGTGGCTTTTTGGGTATGCGTTTAAGCGGGTCGTAGGAATATTTACGGCATTTGCCGTCGGTTTCAACAATGCCCTTTTTTACGCAGAGTACACTCTGAGCGTCGGGAGAAAGTCTGCCGTGAAGACAGGTTTCGCAAACTGAAGGGTATTTTTTCTTTTGAAGAAGTTTTCTTTTCACATTACAACATCCTTATTGTATACTGTATAAAAATTTTAGCATATTTTTTTGCCGTTATCAAGGTCTAATATAAGAAGAAAAGAAAGAAATATAAGGGATACTGCCGCCATAGGCGAAAATGAGAATGCTTCGGCATTTTGCGAGAACGAAAGGAACACAGGCGACTCAATCGGATTAAAGTGAAGAATGATTCCGCAAATCAGATAAGCCGATACGGCGTGAATGATTCGGGATAAATAAAACCTGAAAATATTGATGCGGCTCATTGAAAAAATCTGCAGATGAATACAGATGCCGCCAAATGCACAAACACAGGCGATAACGGGCAGAGGTGCTTTGCCTGTAAGGTCAATGCAGCCGTTGGTTACTTCGAGAATACAGGATACAACTGTTTTTAAAGTTTCATTTTTAATATAGAAATTGCTTACTGCACAAATGCCCGAAAAAAGCGTAACAAAACCGCAGACAGTAAGCATTGTATATGAAGCCGAAGATACGCTGCTTACTATTGCATCGGAGAAAGAAGTTTTTGCTGTTTGCTGAGTTTTAATAGTATCCGAATTGCTGAGAGGGATAAAATTGAGAATAATCCCCGTTATAAGAGATGATATACACAGTGAAACAAGCAGAATTCTGCCCGCTTCACGGGAGCAGAGCATAGCGTTGCCGACTGCATTCACGCAGAATCCCATCCCCGCATTTGTGCAGAAAAGAACGAGCTTTTCTGACTGGGATTTGCTGATAATTCCGTTTTTATGGAGCGATTCAGCGGATTTTGCTCCCGCAAGGTATCCGCCGAGCTGAGCGATAATGATTGACGGCAACGTTTCAGCGGGCAGACGGAATAAAAATTGCGAAATCGGTTCAAAAAATTTTTTCAGCGGTTTCGGTATCACGGCGTATCCCGTCAGCGATGATGCTATAAGAAACGGAAAAACAGACGGAATAACGATTCTTGCACAGGTCATAAGCCCCGAATTTATGCCGTATATGAATTTTTCTGAGAAAACAAACAGCATAATAAAAAATATCAGCCCCGTAAACGGCAACACATAATTATTTTTTCGCATTTTCAACACCTCACATATTATTTCATTCTATGACAGCTTTGTTCTTTTTAATAATCTGCGGTCATATTTTTAAAGCGGAGGGATACAAATGAGAAAAAGAAACTGTAAAAAGGAGAGCAGAGGGGAGAAACTGCTCGATTCAATCAGCAGAAATCTTGATTTGCCTCAGGATGCCGTTTCGGGCTATGCACATATTGAAATCAGCGGTAACAGAGAGGTGATTGTTGAAGGGTGTCAGGGTGTGCTTGAATACGGCGAATGTTCTATTTCGCTCAACACGGGCAGGCTCAACGTAAGGGTAAACGGCTGTGAGCTTACCATAATTTCAATGCAGAACGGTCAGGCTGTTATCAAGGGGATAATTACCGGAGTTGACTATTGTAATTAGGAGAAAAATATGCTTGTATTAAGATTTTTCAGGTTTCTTTTCGGATATGTTGAGTTTACTGCAAGCGGTGGTTTTGCGGAGAGATTTCTGAATCTTTGCAGAATAAACAAAATTAATCTGTGGAATCTGAAAAGCAAAAATTCGGTAATAACCGCTTGCACCGATTCATCGGGATATAAAAAAATCCGTTTTGCGGCAAAAAAATCAGGTATGCGGGTAAGGATAAAACATAAACACGGTCTGCCGTTTTTTCTTAACCGTCACAGCCACAGAACGGGCATAATTATTGGCGTATGCTTCGGCTTTGCACTTATATGCATTTTGTCAACACGTATATGGAGCATTGATGTTACGGGGAATGTGAGAGTGCCCGCAGAAAAAATAACGGCTGTTTTTGAAGAATTGGGGGTTCGTAAAGGAGTATCGGGCAGAGGCGTTGATATAAAAGCGGTTGAAATTGAGGCGCTTCGCAGACTGCCCGAAATATCGTGGCTTAATATAAATATTGAGGGGAGTGCGGCACGCATAGAAGTGCGTGAAACTGTTGAAATAAAAGAAAATGACGGCAATGACGAGCCGTCTGATATTGTTGCGGCAAGGGACGGTCAGATTGTTATTCTCAGACCGTTCAACGGAACTCAGGAGCAAAAAATCGGCAATCCCGTGCTGAAAGGTGATTTGCTTATCAGCGGAATTGAAGAGAATAAAGACCTGACGGTGAGTTTTTGCAGGGCGAGAGGCTATGTTGTTGCACGAACTGAAAGAACCGTTACCGCATCGCAAAAAAGCAGATTTGATGCGTCGGTAACGGTTGACAGAAAAACATTTTATATTTTTGATTTTCTCTTTTTCTCAATTCCGTTAGGGAAACAAGGCGGGGGATACAGAGAGAAAAAAGATGTTTTTATCAACGGGGTAACGCTCCCTGTGGGGCTGAGCGAATGTGTTGAAACGGTTACGAAAAACCGTGAAATTCAGCTTGATGAAAAGCAGACGGAGTTGCTTGCCAAGGCGAGATTTTTTGAAAATTGCACATCTGAATTCAGATATCTTAAGGCTGAAAACGGAAAAATCACCGTTGATACAGATGAAAACGGAGTATCCGTT
>JAXJVE010000044.1:0-2323 GCA_036308705.1 Acutalibacteraceae bacterium | reverse complement strand
TTCAAACGCCGTTAAATCGCCGTTTGAATTGCATTTGTAATACAAAAACTGAGGTGCAAAATCTCCGTTCGATTTCATAAGTGCAGTCCCGGATATTTCACAATCTTTAATATTCGTACCGTTTATGCTCCATTTTTGGGCGGTTTTGATTTCCGCTATTGCTCCTGATGATTCAAGTATCTTAAATTTGATTCTTTTATCAAATGGATTATCATCTTGAGCCATTTTGATTACAAATCCAAGCTGCATACCATCTCTCATACCCGATGCTTCGCCTGTAATCATTCCGTATTCATCCAAAATAAATACACCGCTGTGACCAACGCTTAATATATCAGAATCCTTGCCGACGGAATTTTTAAAAAGAGGACTTACCAAATAGTATGTTCCGTTAACCTTAAGCATAATCTTGCTGTCTTGTTCTTTTCTGGCTTCAACAACACCTGTTTCGGTTTTGTCACAAATTATTATCTCAAGACAATCCCTCGATTTATAAATACTTAAAACGTTATTTATTACTATATCGTCAAACGAAGCTTTATCGCCTGTTGACAGCATTTTGTAATCAATACGTTTATAATCATTTTCATTGCATCCGATTGAAGTTTTATCATAGCTGTTAAAAATCAGTTTTTTGTCTTTATCTTTATAAGAAACACGTATAAGCTGCGGCACGCGATAGATAGCCACATCATAACCACCCACACCGTCATTGTCAATAAACCTGACTGTTCCGACTCCCGGATTCATATTTGAAATTATATCGGAATCAAGTCTTGTACCGTTTAGTATAATCGGCGCATTGGGCTTTATATTTATTCTCTTTATCTTATTTTCGTCAGTATAATTTATGGTATAATTATCATTTACCGAACGAATGTCCTCACATTTTATTTCGGTAACAGTGTTTCCGATAGCCGTGACATAAAGTATTTCTTTATCGCTGCTGCTATTCTCCTGTCTATATATCGCCTCAACGGAAAGACCGATATAATCATCCATAGTATAATCCGAAACAACAAATTTTTCTCCGTTTATTATGCACTCATTCTCCTTGGCATCAGTCACAGAGTACAAACCCGTTCCGAAAATTCCCTCAACTATACCTTCGGCATATTTGATATTCCAATATATCTCAAAGAGCGTTGTATCTCCCTCGTTATAATATATTGTTTTGCTATTGAATGCAGTAGGTTCATACACGGGTGCAAACATTACGTTTTTTGCTGCTGTCATAACATTTCTCAATGTAATTTTACCCGTATTGTTTATCGGCATAATTTTAAGCCTGTTTCCAATCTTTCTGTATCCGTTGGGAAAGCCGCCGTAAGCCTCGGCAATATCTTCATAACCCAACATTCTTACAAAAATTGTTATCACTTCATCGTGAGTAATATTTCTGTCCGGTTCAAAAAAACCGTTACCTTGTTTGATTATACCCATTCTGCAAAGATTGTTTACAGACCCATACGCAAAATTGTCACTTTGAACATCTCGAAAATATTGTGGGGTAATTGTATCGTATTCGTCAATTTTAAGCATACGCGCAATATATGTTATGAACTCGCTCCGGCTTATTTCTTTTTCAAAAACAGAATCGTCTATATAGTGCGGAATAATGCCGAGCTGCTCAAAAAGTCCGAATGAAGACTGTTCATCATCAGCATCATACTTACTTGCATCAGACGCACCTAAAATTGTTACAGATGATAAAACCAAAGCAAACGTAACAAGTACGCAAATAATATTTCTAAAAGAATTTATAAATGCAGTTATTTTTTTATTCATTTTGTTCTTGTCCTTTCTGTTTGAAATTGCTTTATCTCTCCGCTGTAACGGCATTATAGATAATCTTAGCCGCTTCGGCACGTGTTGCAAAATTCCGGGGTGCAAAGATATTATTTCCTTTTCCGTTTATTATTCCAATCGCAAACAACGTATTGACGGCATCTTTAGCATAATCCGAAACGTCCTGGCTGTCTTCAAATTCGTTCTGCAAAATATCTGAGATGCTCACATTTCTCATACTTTGCATAGTGCGCCACACCATAACACATATATCCTGTCGTGTTATAAAATCACCCGTTCCGAATCTGTTGTCATCATAACCGCTGATTATCTTTGCCGATATTGCCTTTGAAATATAGGGATAAAACCAATCGCTTTGCACTACATCCGAAAAATCGGGTTCTGTATCCGAATCGCTAATTTCAAATGCCGAAACCAGGATTTTTACAAATTCCTCACGAGTTACATTATCATTCGGAGCAAAAATTCTATAAGACTTCCCGCTGATCACACCCTCTGCTGCCAAATATTCGAT
>JAXJVE010000043.1:0-10551 GCA_036308705.1 Acutalibacteraceae bacterium | reverse complement strand
TATCTGCACCGACTGCAGTTGCCGAAACAACACCTGCAAGTGCCGAAGTAAGCACAAGACCGTTTGATTCAAAGAAATCAAAGATTGTTTTTTTCAGTTCATTATTATCGCCGTAAAAAACATCAATAAGTTCGGCACCCTTACCTTTTACAACGGATACAAGGTCATCAACTTCAATAAGTGTTGACGAAAATTCATCCATAAAATCGCTCGGCAGACCTTTGATTGTAAAATATCTGTCGCTGCCTTTCTGTGAATATATCGCTCCGTCCATATAAATATTATAGTATACAGGTAACGTGTTAAGAAGTTCAACTGCACGAAGAGTTATCTCAGATGAAACAAGATTTGTGTATATAAAATTATTGTTATTTCTGTCGTAAACCGATGCACCGTTTGAGCAAATAACATAATCTGCAAAAGGAACCTGATTTGTTACCCCTCGGGTCAGAGAAAGTGCTCTGCCTGTTGCAACAGCAAATTTAACACCGTTATTATGTGCGGTAACAAGTGCATTTTTTGTTCTTTCAGTAACAGTAAGATGATCGGGTGCCATAAGTGTACCGTCAAGATCTGATGCTATAATTTTAATCGCCATATTTCTGCCTCTTTTATATAAATATATTTACAGTATATCACCGCTTTCAAATATATGTCAAGAAAATCAATGTCAAATAAATATATGAAACATATAATATATAAGAGGTAAATCCTCAAAACACGAAAGGAATGATTGATATGCAGGATTACGGTTACCGTTATCCACAACAAAGGCAGAATCAGAAATATGAAACCTGTCACGCTACAATCACTCCCCTGCCTACTAATCCCGTTGTTGCAATGCTGTATGTACCGATGCAGACCGATACGGCAATGTTTGACGAGATGAAAGCTCTTGAATGCGGAACATTGTTCCCCGTTCTCAGCAAACCGTTTGCAGGGAAGCGATGCCGATGAACAGAAAAGATGCTATGCTGAAAAAAATCAGTGCAGCTCAGTTCACACTTTGGGAAATTCACCTTTATCTGGACACCCATCCCTGGGATTTGCAGATGGTGGAGGCACATAATAAAGCTGCTTCGAAATATAAAGCTTTGCTTAAAGAATATGAAGAAAACTTTTGCCCGCTTACCGCCAAAAAGGCTAACGGATTTGAATGGCTGAAAGGTCCATGGCCCTGGGAGAATGAGGAGTGTGACTGCTGATGTTTGTATATGAAAAGAAGCTTCAATACCCTGTAAAAATCAAAAATCCGAACCCTAAATACGCTCAGATTATCATAAGCCAATATGGCGGTCCAGACGGCGAACTCGGTGCATCTCTCCGATATTTAAGTCAAAGATTTGCAATGCCTTATGATGAATTAAAAGGTCTGCTTACCGATGTAGGTACCGAAGAGCTTTCTCATCTTGAAATGATAGGTGCTATCGTTTATCAGCTTACTAGAAATCTTTCAGAAGAAGATATAAAAAAGCACGGATTTGATGCATATTTTGTTGATCACACAACAGGTGTTTACCCTTCATCTGCTGCGGGTGTACCTTTCACCGCCGCATATATACAGAGCAAGGGTGATGTTATCACTGACATGACAGAAAATCTTGCCGCTGAACAAAAAGCAAGAACTACCTATGACAACATTCTCCGTCTTGTTGATGACCCCGACGTCAGAGACCCTATTAAATTCCTTCGCGAGAGAGAAATAGTTCATTTCCAGCGATTCGGCGAAGGTCTTCGACTTGCAACCGATAAGCTTGATGAAAAGAATTTTTACGCATTCAACCCGTCGTTTGACAAACACTGTATAAAATAAAAATGAGCCGCAGTTGATACCATTATATCTTCTGCGGCTGATTATTTAACATTAACTTTTCATTATCATTTCAGTTAGCGAATCCTCTAAAATGTACGGTTAAAATTTATTTATACGCTGAAATCAATCTATCATATTCCTCACCTGTATATATAGCATTGAGCCGTAACATGGATTTAGATGATTGAGAGAGAATCTGCTTTCATCAACTTTTGCAAAGTAAATAATAACAAAACCGATATTTCATATCAGTTCTTTCCCCTTGCTGTTCTTTCAATCAAAATTATATATGTCTTCCGTTTTAAATTCAAGTGTTGACAAAACAAACAGTGCGAATTATAATAAAACTACAAATAAATTTTCAGAGGTAATATTATGAATTTTGATTTGAATAATTTCCGGAAAAATATTATTTGCGAAAGCGTTGTGAGTGACACATTAATTGAAACGGTTATTAATGGTGATACGCTTGATTTATATGTAACCGCTGCAAACGATAAGGTGAAATTTATCGAACTTGAGTGGAATTTTGAGAGCGATAATGATCTTTATGTTCTCGGTGACGCATGGGAACGCAGCTACGGCGAGCTTGAATTCAGAAAGCTTTCCGATAACGACAGATGTATGCCGTGGTATTTTATTGGCACAAACAAGTCGGAATGTTTTTGCTTTGGTGTTAAAACGCAGCCGAACGCCTTTGTCAGTTTCAGATATACGGTTGACGGAATAAAAGCAACCGTCGATTGCAGAAACGGCAACTGCGGTGTTGAGCTCGGCGGCAGAAAGCTTTATCTTGCAACATTTGTTTATAAAAAATACAGCTCAAACGATATATATTCCTGCCTTCACGATTACTGCAAAAAACTTTGTGATAAACCCATTCTTCCCAAAGAAAGAATTTACGGCGGTAACAACTGGTATTATGCATATGGTAAAAGCAGTTATAACGAAATAATCGCTGACACAAAGATTCAGGTTGAACTTGCAACCGGAATTGAAAATAAACCGTTTGAAGTTATTGACGATTGCTGGCAGATTTATTCCTGCGAAGGCCCGTGGATTCCCAACGAAAAATTCGGCGATATGAAAAAACTTGCTGATGAAATCAAAGAAATCGGTGCAAGACCGGGCATCTGGGTCAGACTTCTGCACAACAGAGACACATCCATTACGGAGGATATGAGAATTCTGCGAGGCGGCAAAAGACAGTATCTTGACCCGACCCATCCCGCCGTTAAAGAATACATAAAATCGGATATTGAAAGAATCAAAGAATGGGGATATGAGCTTCTCAAACACGATTTTACAACCTTCGACCTTTTCGGTGCATGGGGCGGCAACCTCTTTTTAACAACAAACGATGTTGACAGCTGGAGTTTCTGCGACAAAACAAAAACCAATGCTGAAATCGCTCTCGACCTTTACAAACTTATCAAAGAAACAGCACAGGATATGTATATAATCGGATGCAACACGGTGTCCCACCTTTGTGCAGGTCTTGTTGAGATTAACCGCACGGGTAATGATACAAGCGGCAGAGAATGGGATGCAACAAAGAAAAACGGTGTTAACACCCTTGCATTCCGCCTTGCACAAAATGAAACGTTTTATATGTGCGATGCAGACTGTGTCGGTATTCTTGAAAATTATATTCCGTGGGAGAAGAATAAGCAGTGGCTTCACGTGCTCTCATACAGTAACACTCCTCTTTTTGTTTCCTGTAATGATAAACTGACTGATGAAAAGAAAAAGGATCTTGCAGAAGCCTATAAGGTTTTTCAGGACAATCACACAATCAGACCTGTTGATATTTTTGAAAATCTCACTCCGTCAGTATGGGAAATTGACGGTAAAACCGTAAAATATGAGTGGTAAATAAGATATATTTCAGAGGTGTTTGTAAACGGCGGAGAAGAAATTTATTTCGTTTTACTTTATTGGATTATCACAAAAAAACAAACTGAATTCACAAAATAATCAAACCACTTCATTGACCGTATCGTCAGCCAATGAAGTGGTTTTTTATGTCCGGCTATATATGTTCTTTACAGTACTTTTATATCCCAGCCGTTAATATTTCCGCTGATGCAATCAATTTTGACTTTGCCGTCAGTGAATGTAACCTTAGCAAGGATATCAGGCAGACAAAGCGGGAAAGTTATGTTTTTATCAATGGGCTTAAAAGTAAGCTTTTTGTTTTCATAATCAACAGACAAACCTGACACAGCGTGAAGAATCGACCAACTTGACATAGGTCTTGTGTAGTGATGTCCGCATTCCCAATGGTCCCAGAAGTGACCGAGCCTTAACTGATTGCTGTGAATTGAATCAACTACGGTATCCGATATTTCGGTTTCACCGACAGAAAGTGCAAGTGAAGAGAATACATAACCAATACCTGTCCACACGGCGATAGTCTGACAGTTGTTGTATGTATCGATGCTTGTCCACTTGTTTTCGGGTACGGTAGCGTTGACAAGTCCCTGCTCATTATCAAAATTATTCTTGAAAATAAACTCAATTACCGAACGGACTCTCTCGTCAGGAAGATTGCCGTCAAGACCAATCATCCGCAGGAACCATTCGCCGTCAAGCTGGTCTGTCATAAGAGATTCATCAGTTACGTCGTTGTTTCTCCAGAGGTTATAATACTCGCCGTTCCAGAGCTTTTCTTCAAGGGATTTTTTGCCGTTAAAAAGAATATTGCTCCATTGGTCAGAGCGTGATTTATCACCGACTCTGTCGGCAATGAATACAGCAGCTTTCAAAGCAGCCAGCCAAAGAACAGAAATATATACGGGTGTTCCCGAGAAATTCCAGGCATCATAGGTGTTACGCCTGGTATCGTAATCAGGCAGACCGTCATTATCCGTGTCAAGCAATCCTGTGGAATCCATCGCTTTTTTAATGTTGTCCCAAAGCGATAAAAGATAATCCTTATCACCCGTAAAGAGATAGTCACGAAGCACCATCAGAACAAACTGCATATTTATATCGACGCGGGCGAAGCCATTTTCCGAACATTTCATATCGGGCTTGAAGGAGTGATGTACTCTGCCGTCTTCCCGCTGATACTCAGCCCCCATTTTCATCTGTTTTTTCTGTAAATCGGGAAAAAGGCTGATAAGTGAAAAAGATGCGTGATAAGTTATATCGGTTGTGTGAAGTCCGCAGTAGCCAAGCCCCTCCCACAGACCGAATTTTCCATTCTTATGATAAACTGAGCATTTTATCAAGGGCGAAAGATTGGACGACCACGCATCGGGATAAATCGAATGTAAATCTGTTGAGTAAAGAAGTTCGGAAAAAGCGGTAGCGGATTTAAAAATTTTGTTATAGCCTTCTTCAAGAAATCTGTTTGCATCCAGAGAGTTTTTATAAAGATTTTCGTAATAATGGCCGAGCATTTCGCCGTCCTTTGCCGTAAGATTCGGAAAATACCAGGTGAGTATAAATCTGATGTTTTTCTTTTCACCGGGTTTAAGTGTAACCTCAGAACAAAGAGCACAGCCACCGAAATCCTTACCTCTTCTCTCATTGCGGTTGTAGCAGTTATCAAGGAAGAAGATTTTATTCTCTCTTGAATCGAGAAAATCGGGATTGCAGTATAAAATACGGCTGAGGACGGAAGCAACATAGGGATATTTTCTGAATTTCTCACAAAGGGTATTAAGCTCGGCATCGCTCAGCGAATTTAAATCCTCGGGCAACGGTTCGGGTTTTGTTCCGATATCGGTATCGGGAAGTCTGCCCTTTTCTCTGAAACCAAACAGAACAGATTCCTGCGTTACACCGAGTTTTGAATCGGCTATAAATTCCTTCATAAAGCGATAGTAATCAGCCGTGATATAGGATTTATTACCGTCACCGCTCACGGAAAGGCATATATCTCCACAGCAAGGAGAATCCGATTTGATTGCAGGCTCAATATGTACGGCACAACCGTTACCTGAGATATGAAGAGAGTTTACGTTTCCCTCATCTTTATTTGCAAAGTCTGGAACAAGAGTACCTAAAAGGCTGATTTCAATATCGCTGTCCGTGGGATTTTCTGCAGTGAAATCCATATAAAAACCAGGAGTGGATGAGATATCGGAGTTAAAAGGGACAAAGGGAGAAACTGCACGAAGGTTCAGCTTACAGGAAAGAGCACTGTCGGTATAGTCAAGATCACACATCGGAAATCTGCCGTCAAAATCAATCCTTTCTACAGGCTTATTCCATGCAAACATTCTGTAAGAAAAATCATCGGCATCGGTTTTCATACCGAGTTTTCGTACAACGGGAGCATTGTTACCTTTCTTTTCACGAACGTAAAAAGAAAGAGCACCCGTACTGTCTTCACCGTCATCAACTTTATCTTCAAAGCACACCCGTGTAAGCCTCGGAGGATTGGCTATTTGCCAGAAGTGAAACTCGCCGTCGGGCAAAAGCTCAACACTGCCTGCACCGATACCGCCCAGAGCAATACCGCTTTCGTGAGTTTTTACCGTTGTAATCTTCGCCATAATATCAACTCCAAAATTCTGATTAATAATATTATACAGTTGTTTATGGGCATAATCAACACAAAAATTCAGGTTGTATTTTGTTGTATTTATGATATAATTAGCACAACAAATCAGTGTTTACATAAAAAGAGGAAAGCATATGTCCAAACAAAAATCAACTATGATCACCGACCTTACAAACGGCAGTGTCACCAAACTGCTTCTCAGATTCGCATTTCCGTTATTCATTTCAAACGCACTTCAGGCTGTATACAATATAGTTGATATGATCATTGTCGGGCAGTATATCGGCGGAGAAGGTATGTCAGCCGTTTCTATCGGCGGCGACGTACTGCATCTTCTGACCTTTGTTGCAATGGGTTTCTCGTCTGCGGGTCAGGTACTTATCTCACAGAATGTCGGTGCAAAGCGTATGAATGATGTTCAAAAAACAATAGGTACTATGTCCACCTTCCTTCTGAGTATATCGGTTGTAATTTCCGTTGGTTGTTATTTTATCCGCAACTTAATGCTTGATTTACTCAACACACCCATTGAATCCTACGATTTCACAATGGACTACACCGTTACCTGTATTTTCGGTTTGTTCTTCATTTACGGTTATAATATCATAAGTGCAATTCTTCGAGGTATGGGTGACAGCCGCCGACCGTTTGTGTTCATTGCAATAGCCGCAGTAGTTAACATAGTGCTCGACCTGTGGTTTATCGCAGGCTTAAAAATGGAGGTTTTCGGTGCGGCTCTGGCAACTGTAATTTCGCAGGGGTTGAGCTTCGTTATCGCACTTACATATTTATACATAAAAAAAGAAAGCTTTGGGTTTGACTTTAGACCTGACTCTTTCAGAATCGACCCTCAGGCATTCAAAAAGCTGGTGGCTCTCGGTGTACCTATGGCAATCCAGTCTGCAGCCATTAATCTTTCAAAGATTGTTCTTACTTCGTGGATAAATCTTTACGGCGTTGTCTTTTCGGCACTCTCGGGGCTTTACAACAAAATCAATATGATGATCGGCATTGTTTCTCAGTCATTCACCACCGCAGGCAGCACAATGGTAGGTCAGAGCCTCGGTGCAAAAAAATATGACCGTGTGCCTAAAGTTATGAAAGTGGTTTTATACAGCAGTGTTTTAATATCCACAGTCCTTGCTGTTGCATTGTTTTTCTTCTCCGAGCCTATCTTCAAAATGTTCACCGGCGATGAAGAAGTGCTTGCCACCGCATCCATAGTTGTTCTTCCCGCAATTCTCAATATGTACGGTTCTGCCACACGCTCTGTCAGCTTTTCACTTATGAACGGTTCGGGAAACGCTAAGCTGAACTTTGCCGTTGCTATCATTGACGGTATGATAAGCCGTATCGGCATCTCGGCTCTGCTTGGTTTTGCGGTTGGAATGGGTTGCCGTGGTTTCTGGTACGGCGATGCTCTGGCCGGCTATATGCCTATAGTTATAGGTATGATTTTCTTTTTATCTGGCAGTTGGAAAAAGGATAAATCCAAATCGGTTTAAAACAGCAAATGATAATTTGTGGAGGTAATTATGAGATTCAAAAAACAAATTTCACTGCTTCTTTGTGTTGCTGTGATATTTTCATCCGCTACACTCTCATCTTATGCTTCAAACGGAACAAGTGCGGGTACACCTGCAATAATAAACACAGCTGAAGAAATCACGGGTATAGTTATCAATTACTTTGCAAAATTAATCAACAATATCAAAGGTACAGATGAAACCTCTATCCCCTCTGCAATGGTAAATCCTCACTCGTGGATTGAGTATAACGGCGAGCCGATTGAGAATCCCGAACAGACATTGAATGCAGAAACATGGGTTGCAAATGAAATTGCTTTTGAGAGCGAAAAATCATATACCAACCCGTTCAATGACATTGATGTGGAACTTCATCTTTGGGGCAACGGCAGACTGTATAAAATTCCCGCTTTCTGGGACGGCGGTAAAGTCTGGAAAATCCGATTTGTTTGCCCATCCGAAGGTGATTGGTATTTCAGAACCGTCTGCACAGATAAAGACAATTCTTCACTTAACGGCAGAACGGGTAAGGTTATCTGCACTGAATACAGCGGTGAATACGATATTTATAAGCACGGTTTTATCACAACAAACGCAGGTGAAAAGTATTTCACTTATAATGACGGAACACCGTTTTTCTGGCTCGGTGATACTCATTGGAGCCTTGGCGATGAAACAGTTGATATGGTTAAAACAATCTGCGAAAAGCGTATTTCGCAGGGCTTTACCGTATATCAAAGCGAACCCATCGGAGCAAAGTTTGATTTCACAAACGGTATAACCGAAGAGGATATGTCAGGTCTTGCCGATTATGACACAAAATTTAAGATAATAGCTGATAACGGTCTTGTTCACGCAAACGCACAGTTTTTCTTCTCTTATTTTATCGAGCCTCTGATTTCAAATAACGGAGGTTTCAACGGCAATGAGCCGTCTGATTCAGCAAAAGCTTACCTTGAAAAAGTCAGCCGTTACTGGGTTGCAAGATATGGTGCTTATCCTGTTGTCTGGACACTCGGTCAGGAGGTTGACAACGATTTCTATTGGAGCGAAACAAATCATCCCGAATGGGGATTGGCAAATAACCCTTACAAGCTTGTTGCGGAATATATTGCAAAACACGATGCATACGACCATCCCCTTTCAGCTCATATGGAAAATGTTGGTGCTACATCGGTTTACGGCAACGGCAAAGGAGCAACGGATAAGTGCAAGGTTTATTTCAAAGATGCAATGCCTTCCTGCTTCAGAGATATAAAATCACACGATTTTTATGCCGTTCAATGGCACACCGATAAAACAGACCAAAGCGATTTCCGAATTGAAAAAGACTGCTGGTATAACTCTCAGGGCAAACCCGCAATCAATTATGAAGGTCAGTATTGCTATCTCTGGACAAAAAACTTCGGTTCAAGAATGCAGGGCTGGTCAGCGTATCTTAACGGTATGTACGGCTACGGCTGGGGCGGTCACGATACCTGGAGCTACCTCAATGTTTATGACGAAGAAAATGACAGTTCCGACGGCGTTGATACTATAACAAGCGAAGAAAAAATCAACGCAACCTGGCAGGATGCGCTTGAATACGAAAGCTCATATCAGGTCGGATATATGCGTGATTTCCTTGAAAGCACGGAGTGGTATAATCTTATTCCGAGATTTGACAACAAATCATATTTCGTTCCTGCAAACAACGTTTATTATGCTTATGCAAGCAACGAAAAAAACACAGAAATTGTTGTATATTTCTATTCATTCACCGATGAATCCGTTGCTCAGAAAAACAACACCAGATTTTACGGTGGAATAAAAACAGGCACAGTCGGAAATCTCATTCCGAACGGAAGATATACCTATCAATGGTTTGACCCCATCAGCGGTGAATACTCCGAAGAATATGAATTTACCGCTACAAGATTCGGCACATATTATATCGGCGACAGACCGCAGGCAACCGATATGGCTCTGCTTATCCGTACAGATTAATTACAAATTTCAATTTAGCAAACATCCACAAAAAAACATCAGACCACCTCTTATCGGTGCTTTCTGCATCGATTGAGGTGGTTTTGCAGATTCCACTCTTTAGAAAAACAATCAAGTTTCTTCGTGAACGTGAAATTGTTCATTTTCAGAGTTTTCGTGGAGGCTTAAGAGTTTTAACCGATAAGCTTGATAAAAAGAACTTCTACACATTCAATCTGTCTTTTTGACAAACACCGTATAAAAATATTTAAGTTGTTTTTTGCTTCATTTATGATATAATTTGTAATATGTTATTTCAGAATTAAAAATTATGAACACTTAGGGGAAGTATTAATGAAAAAAATATTTTGTTTTATTTTAACGGTTGTAATTACTCTGATTTGCTTTGCCAACAGTATTGTTACATACGCCGACAGTTTTGAAACTGAAAACGGGGTTAAGGTTGAAATTGCACCGTTTCTATATAAATCAACCCTTTATCAGATGGAGTTTCCCAGCCGTTTGTCTTATAACATCAAAGAAAAAAGTGTTCAGGGCGATTATGCAATATCCCGTGAACTCAATGACCTTGCATACACCTTTGTTTTTCCTGCAGGAACATCAAAATTTGAATGTAAGGTTTCTCTTGACGGTGAAACCAATTGGCAGGGAGTTTCTCTTAATGATACTGAAAACCCTTCATATTGGCCCAAAGATGAAAACGGCAATAT
>JAXJVE010000042.1:0-1539 GCA_036308705.1 Acutalibacteraceae bacterium | reverse complement strand
TTATTTTCATTGTCACTTACTGCCTTGTTTTTGCTCTTATGAGAGATAAAAAATATCAGCAGTCAACCGTTGCGGTGCTCCTTCTCTGCTGTGTGGTAGGCGAACTTGCCTGTGCAAACACAGACCGCTATAATATGGATCAGCCCAAGTCAAATTTCACAGGCGATTACAGCGATTTCAGAACTCTTAAAGATGAGCTTGACGAATACAACGGCGATGATATGTACCGTATGGAGCTCACTTATAACAGAGCGAGAATGGACCCCGCATGGTACGGATACAACGGTATTTCAACCTTCACATCAATGGCTTATGAAAAAATGTCAAACACTCAGAGCGATCTCGGTCTTGACAGTAACTATATCAACAGCTACACCTACTATCTTCAGACTCCCGTGTACAATATGATGCACGCACTGAAATATGTTGTTGACAACAGCAACGACGTTACCGTTGAAGGCGATTATTTCAACGAGCTTATGACTCAGGGCAAATTCACCGCATACGAAAACAAATATCACCTGCCCATAGGCTTCGGTGTTAACAGCGATATCACAAACTGGTATTCAGACCTCACAAATCCCTTTATTGTACAGGGAAACTGGTTTGAATATGCAACGGGTGTTTCGGATGTTTTCGGAATGATGACCATCGATGAGGTTCAGTATTACAATATGGATGAACTCACATCGGGTCTTGAAACAGGCGATATTTATTACACAAAAACCGCTGAAGGCGAAGGCGAACTCACCTTTATTCTCAGAACCGATACCGAAAGACATTGCTATCTTTATGTAAATTCAAGAGATTTTGACAGCCTTAAAATCGAAAAAGACGATACCGAATACACTCAGTATGTTGATGAACCTTATGTTTATGACCTCGGTATTGTCGGCACAGACGAAGAAGTCAAAGTCAGAATAACCATTGAAGATGTTGAATACGGTTATATTGATTTCTACCCCTACTATGTGAACGATGAAGCTCTCAACAAGGGCTATGAAATCCTCAGAAACCGTCAGCTCAACGTTACTTCGTTTGAGGAAACAAAAATTCAGGGTAATGTTTCACTTGATGAAGACTGTGCGTTCTTTACATCTATTCCCTATGATTCGGGCTGGACAGTAAAAGTTGACGGCAAAAAAGTTGAAAAAGAAGACTTCATTTATTTCAGCAAAGATGACGATAACAACCCCGAATACACTTATCTTTGCTTCAACATTCCCGCAGGTGAGCATACGGTTGAATTCAGCTTTATGCCCGACGGCCTCATTCTCGGCATCGCAGTTTCGGTTGCAACAGTTATTGCATTGATTATTGCGGCAATTATTTTCTCAATCATAAGAAAGAAACGTGCAAACATCCCCGACTTTGTTCCCGAAATCCCTGTTGCGGAAGAGGAAATCAAGGCAATAGACCTTGAACTCGACAGTTTCAGTGCCGAAAACACAAACGAAGAAAAACCTGAAGTTCAGGAACCCAATACTGCCGCAGAAACTGCCGAAACTTCAGAAGAATCAGCTGAAGAAACATTTACCG
>JAXJVE010000041.1:0-11435 GCA_036308705.1 Acutalibacteraceae bacterium | reverse complement strand
TTACACATCTTACCATCTTCAAGAGGATGACCTGTAAGAATAAGAACAAGGGGACCCATCTGGGCGGGCATCTTTTTACCTTTTACCTTCTTGAGATAATGCGATGCGGTTGCAACGGTACATGAAAATCCGATGCACTGCATATTCCAGAGGTCTTTGATGCTCTTGGGAAGAATCTTGGGTTTGCCGACACTGCCCGATGATGAGCAATAACGAATGTTGGGGCCTGTAAACATAAGATTCTTTTCTTTATTATGAATCATACGCTCAACATAAGGAACATAATCCTCATAAAACGAAAGAGGAACATTTGCCTGATATTCTTCAATAGAATTGATGTTTTTAAAACCGTACTTTTTACCGATTTCGCTGTTTTTGTTTCTGCCGAGAATTTTCTTGAGAGTGCTCTTCTGAGCCTTCATCGGATTTTTTGTGAAATGTTCAATTTCAAGAAGAGAAATGTCACCAAGTAATACACCGATATCTGAGAACGATGCCATAAATTCACATCCTTTTCCAAATTATATACATAAGCCTGTTTATTATATCAATTTTTAATGATAAAATCAAGTTAAATTGTTACAAAACCATAGTATATATAACATACAAAATATTATGTTTGTCTGTTAAATGCGTCAAACAATCATAAAAGATGCGAAAAATTGATTATTTTCGCATTTACGGTTGTTTTTTATTCTTTTCTGTGATATATTTATTTAAATACAATTTTAAAAGGAGATATTATATATGGAAAACAAAGAATTATTTCAGATAGTACAAAACGGTTATAACTGCGAACAGGTTGAACAATATATCAACGCTCTCAAAGCTGAATATTCAAAAGTTGTTGAAATAGCAAAAGCAACAGACGCAACAAACAAAAAGCTCAAAAAAATATGTGCTTCTCTTTCGGAAGAAAACAAGGCATTCAAAGCAGGTAATGCAGTTGCCGCTGCACCCGATGAAAATGATTTTGCAGTAAATGTTGAAAAAATCGTTGCTCTTTGTGATGAAATCGCAAAAGAAAATGAAATTTTACGTGCAAAAATCTCCAAATAAAAAATCGAAAGGCAGATTTACTCTATATGGAAAAATTCAAAATCAAAAGCATAGATGAGTTTGATGTTGATTTTGTTGCTAAATACAATCAGCCTGCAGCGATTGTTCCAGAAGCTGAAACAGACAGCAACATAAACATTGACGATATCGCACCCGAAATCCAAGCAGAAAATCCCGAAATCATTTCACAGCCTGAAGCACCTGTTGTTGCTCAGCCTCAGGCAGTTCCGCAGAATAACCCCGCACCTGCTCAGCCCGAAAAGAAAGACGAAAAGAAAAAGAAACCTGAAAAAGTAAAACAAAGCGGTCTTGCTATTACAGGAAAAGTAATCGCTACAATCCTGCTTGTAGCCACTGTTGTTACATTTGTTTTCGGTTGTTTCACTTCTGTATTCCTTGATAACTCTGCTCTTGATCTCGGTATCAGCATCAGCACTGTTAATTCAGATACAAAAATAAATTCCGTTTCGGAAGAAGTTCAGATTTTCTCAAAAGGTGACCTTGTTATATCCAAAAAAGAAGATAATCTGAAATATGCCGAGATTTTCAACGAAGCTTCATACGGCGAAGATGCAAAACTCATTTACCTTACATACACAACCGTTCCCGATAACGAAGAATACTACAGCGATGTATACAGACTTACAGGTGTTACATCATCATCAGAGTCCAACACAGTTTTAACTGCAGTCAATCTTTCATCGGGCAATTATGAAGCAATCGAAATAAACACCGACAGCAAGGATTTCCACGGTCTTGTAACAAGTTTTTACATCCCGATGTTAGGCGGAATACTCCATTTTGCAAACGATTACGCAATTCTTGTTTGCATCCTGTTTATTCTTATGGCTGCTTTCTGGTGCCTTATTCTTATCCTCATTGATAACCAGAGAGGCAAAGCAAAAAAATCAAAATCAAAAAAATAAAAGATAAAAGCTGTTCTGAAGTTCGCCTTCAGAACAGCTTTTTTTATCCATATATTTTTTCAGCATATCGCTGATATTCACCGCTTTTGATATCATCCATCCACTGTGAATTTTCAAGATACCAATCAATTGTTTTCTTCATACCGTCATCAAACGCAGTTTCAGGCTCCCAACCGAGTTCAGTTGAAATCTTGGTGGGGTCAATTGCATATCTGAGGTCGTGCCCTGCCCTGTCCTTAACATAAGTGATAAGGCTTTCGGGTTTATCAAGATGAGCAAGTATGGTTTTTACAACCTCTATATTCTGCTTTTCGTTGTGACCGCCTACATTATATACCTCACCGACTCTGCCGTTATGTACAATCATATCAATAGCCTTGCAATGGTCTTCAACATAAAGCCAGTCTCTTACATTAAGACCCTGACCGTAAACAGGAAGAGATTCATCCGCACGTGCTTTCATAATCATAAGCGGAATCAACTTTTCAGGGAACTGATAAGGTCCGTAGTTATTTGAACATCTTGATATGGTAACAGGCAAGCCGTATGTTCTGTGGAATGCAAGGCAAAGCAAATCAGATGATGCTTTTGATGCCGAATAAGGGCTTGAAGTTATAAGCTTCATATCCTCAGTAAAGAAAAGGTCAGGTCTGTCAAGCGGTAAATCGCCGTAAACCTCATCGGTTGATACCTGATGATATCTCTTTACCGAATATTTTTTGCTTGCATCAAGCAAGCACGCAGTACCCATAACATTTGTTTCAAGGAATATGAACGGGTTTTCAATTGACCTGTCAACGTGGCTTTCTGCGGCAAAATTGATAACAACATCAAACTTTTCTTTTTCAAAAAGAGAATCAACAAGTTCTCTGTCGGCAATACTGCCCTTTACAAATTTGAAATTATCATTCTCTATTGCCTTTTCAAGGCTTTTGAGATTGCCCGCATAAGTAAGTGCATCAAGGCAAACAATTTTATAATCTTTATACTTATCAAGCATATAATAAACAAAATTGCAGCCTATAAAACCTGCTCCGCCGGTAACAAGAATTTTCATTTCTCATTTTCCTCCGCTTCTATCTGAGGTTCGGGTTCTTTAACCGAAACAATTTTTCTGAATTCAACCTGATCATACAGCTTTTTGAATCTGACACCTACAGAATAAGTAAGGTCACATTCTTCGCAATAAAAATTCGCTCTGAAAAACTGACAGTGGAACTTCCAGTTTGTAAGCTGTTTACAAGGTGTACCGCACGCTTCACATGTATGGTTAAGACGCTTTTTATCAACCAGAGGATTATCTATATTTCTGATAACCTTTGCCTTGTAAAGAAGCTTTGAATAAAAATCTTCATTGCACTCAATAAAATCCGAAGCAACCTGATTGCCGTAATATATCTTTCTAAAAATTTCGGCAGTAAGCATACTGTCTCCGAGAGCTCTGTGATGAATATACATCTCAGGGTCTATACCAACCATTTCAGCGGCTGTAAGCAAACCTGTCTGCTGCCCTTTGCTACTGTTGTTGATTTTCTGAAAGCTCTTCTGAAGATCGCAGTATGTACTGAGAAAAGGAATAACTTTTATACCGTTGAGATACTTGAAATTATCAAGAAGAACACGGATATCACCGTCACCCCAGGTAAGGATAACTGTTTCCTCATTACCTATCCATTTTCTGAACACAGAAAAGGCTTTTGTAAAAGGCATACCTGCGTTAATATCGGCATTGGTGAGATGTGTAAGCCTTTTTACCGTACCTCTGAGCTTTTTGCCTATCTGGGAACGGATTATACAAGAAAAAGTATCAACCGTTTCAAGGTCTTTATCAAGCTTAACAGCACCGATTTCAATTATTTCATTTATGTATCCGTTGGCTTTTTTGGCGTAGGTATTGTTCCACTCCAAATCCATTACGATAAATTGCATTAAAACATTCCTTTATGTATACTTTTAGAATATAATACAATATTTCTCCGCTTATTGCAATAGATTAAAAATTAAATTTAGAATATATAAAATTAAGCTTGCATATAAAATGCAATAATTATATAATTAACTTAATATTATATGATTGGAGATATATCAATATGTATTTTGATTTTACCGACAAAATTGTTTATGAGGGACCCAAAAGTAAAAATCCTCTTTCATTTAAATATTACGATGCAGACAGAGTTGTTATGGGCAAAACAATGAAAGAACACCTTTCATTTGCAATGGCATGGTGGCACAATCTCGGTGCTGCAGGAACAGATATGTTCGGCAGAGATACAGCTGACAAATCATTCGGTACTGAAAAAGGCACTATGGCTCATGCAAAAGCAAAGGTTGACGCAGGCTTTGAATTTATGCAGAAGCTCGGTATTGAATATTTCTGCTTCCACGATGTTGACCTTGTTCCCGAAGCTGAGGATCTGAATGAAACAAATAAAAGACTTGATGATATTTCGGATTATATTCTTGAAAAGATGAACGAAACAGGCATCAAGTGTCTTTGGGGTACAGCAAATATGTTTTCAAATCCCCGCTTTATGAACGGTGCAGGCAGTACAAACAGTGCTGAAGTTTATTGTTTTGCAGCAGCACAGATTAAAAAAGCTCTTGATATTACAGTTAAGCTCGGCGGTAAAGGTTACGTATTCTGGGGCGGCAGAGAAGGTTATGAAACACTTCTCAACACCGATGTAAAATTTGAACAAGATAACATTGCCCGACTTATGAAAATGGCTGTTGAATACGGCAGAAGCATTGGCTTTACAGGTGATTTCTTTATTGAACCCAAACCGAAGGAGCCTATGAAGCATCAGTATGATTTTGATGCCGCAACAGCAATCGGCTTCCTTCGTCAGTACGGTCTTGATAAAGATTTCAAGATGAACATTGAGGCTAACCACGCTCTTCTTGCAGGTCATACATTTGAGCACGAACTTCGTATTTCTGCAATCAACGGTATGCTCGGCTCAATTGATGCAAACCAGGGCGACCCCATTCTCGGCTGGGATACAGACGAATTCCCCTTTGACGTATATTCTGCAACAATGTGTATGTATGAAGTTCTCAAAGCGGGCGGTATGAAAAACGGCGGTCTTAACTTTGATGCAAAAAATCGCAGACCCAGTAACACCCTTAAAGATATGATGCTCGGTTTCATTCTTGGTATGGATACATTTGCACTTGGTCTTATCAAGGCTGCAAAAATTATTGAAGACGGCAGAATCGACGAATTCAAGGCAGAAAGATATTCAAGCTATAACAGCGGAATCGGCAAAAAGATTGTTGACGGCGAAACAAGTCTTGAAGAACTCTTCAACTATGCTTGTTCACTCGGCAAGTGCAACGATCCCGGTTCAGGCAGTCAGGAATATCTTCAGTCAACAATAAACAGCATTTTATTTGGTGAATAATATGAAATACGTTATCGGTATTGACCTCGGTACATCGGCAACAAAAACAGTTTTATTTGATATTGAAGGCAACATAATCTCATCGGCAAGTTGCGAATATCCGTTATATCAGCCTCATAACGGCTGGGCTGAGCAGAATCCCAACGATTGGTATAATGCGGCAATTTCAACCCTGAAATCTGTTATATCACAAAGCGGTGTAAACAATGAGGATATTGTATCTCTCGGTATTTCGGGTCAGATGCACGGTCTTGTTATGCTCGATGAAAACTGCGATGTTCTTCGCCCTTCCATTCTTTGGTGCGATCAGAGAACGGGCAAGGAATGTGAGCAGCTAACAAAAATGCTTGGCAGAGATAAGCTTATTGAAATAACGGCAAATCCCGCCCTTACGGGTTTCACCGCTTCAAAAATACTTTGGGTTAAAAATAACGAACCTGATATTTTTGAAAAATGCCGACATATTCTTCTGCCCAAGGATTATCTTCGTTTCAGACTTACAGGCGAATTTGCAACGGAGGTTTCCGATGCTTCGGGTATGCAGATTCTTGATGTACCCAATCGCAGATGGTCTGACGTAATGATAAAAGCTCTCGGCATTAAAGAAGAATACCTTGCAAAGGTTTATGAATCACCCGAAATAACGGGATATATCAACGGCGAAACCTCCCAAAAAACAGGTCTTTCGGTTAAAACATCGGTTGTAGGCGGTGCAGGTGACTATGCTGCAGCGGCAGTTGGTATGGGTGTTGTAACGGAAGGTAAGGCTTTCACAACAATCGGTACATCAGGTGTTGTTTTTGCCCATACTGATAATCCCGTAATCGACCCCGCAGGCAGAGTGCACACATTCTGCTGTGCGGTACCCGGTGCATGGCACGTTATGGGCGTTACTCAGGGTGCGGGACTTTCGATGCAGTGGTTCAAAAACAACTTCTGCTATGAAGAACTTGAACAGGCTTCAGCTGAAGGAAAAGACGTTTATCAGATAACCGATGAAAAAGCAAAAAGCATTGATATCGGCTGCGATAAGCTTTTATATCTCCCCTATCTTATGGGCGAACGCACACCGCATCTTGACCCCGACTGCAGAGGCGTTTTCTTCGGGTTATCTGCAATGCACACCAAGGCTCACTTTATAAGAGCGATTCTTGAAGGTGTTACATATTCGCTTTATGATTGCCTGCTCGTACTTAAAGGAATGGGAATATCTCCCCTTTCAATGCTTCTTTGCGGCGGCGGAAGTAAGAGCAAACTCTGGAAGAGCATAATCTGCGATACTTTCGCACTTCCCGTTGAAACATCAAAATCATCGGAAGCACCCGCACTCGGTGTTGCAATTCTTGCCGCCGTCGGTTCGGGAATATACAGCGATGTTAAAACTGCTTGTGATAATATGATTCCCTCGGATTCAAGCATAACCGCTCCCGATGAGGCTAATACAAACCTTTACCATTCATATCACAAGATATATTCATCTCTTTATTCCTCGCTCAAAGAAAATTACAAATCACTTGCTGAAATGTAAAGCAAAACCTCCTGTGGCAATTACCACGGGAGGTTTTAATTTATTTCTTCTTGTTAACATTGTATAATCCGTATTTTTTTATAATTTTCGGAAAAGCGTGCGAGTAGAAAACAACTGTAAAAAATGTTTTTGCAGCACTGTAAACATTATTGAAAGATGACTTTATGTCACCCTCAGCAAAATGCTTCAGGGCATCAACAGCCTTTCTGAAAATCATATTTTTCTGCTTCGATTCAGCTTTTTTACGGGTAAATGAAAGCCAGTCAAAATAGCTTTTAACAACTTTCAGTTCTCTGTCGGGAATTTGCGAATAATTGCTTGTGAGCATCTGAAATTGTTTGAATGCGTTTTCTCCGTTGAGAATACCTGAAATATCAACTTTATTTTCGGCCTCAAGGCTGTTACATATCGGCGTTTTTGGAATAAGCACAAAATAATTGACAAGGAACGCATCAAGATTGAGCGAAAGTGCAAACTGTGCTGTTTCTTTAAGCTGCTCAGGTGTTTCCCCGGGAAAACCGAAAATAAACGAACCGAAAGTTGAAATACCTGCTCTTGTGCATTTGTCAACAAACTCTCTTATCAAATCGTGATTCATTTGCTTGTTGATTCTTCTTCTTGTTTCGGCACTTCCCGTTTCAAGGCCGAGAAGCAGCCATCTGCACCCCGCATCATACATCTTTCTGAGTGTTTCTTCGCTATTATACGTATCAGCTCTTGTCTGACCGCCCCACACAAAGCTGAGGTTATTTTCCTTTCTGAATTCAGCAAGCTGATTTATCTCATCATCAGTAAATATAAGAACTTCATCAGAAAAATTAACTCCGTCAAGCTGATATTTTTCCTCAAGATATTTTACTTCTTCAAGAAAATACTTCAAAGGTCTTTTTCTGTAGCCTGAATTATAAAAAATTGTATTATAACAAAATGCACACTTGTTAGGGCATCCTCTTGATGTATACATATAAAGCATTCTTTTGCAATGAGGGAACTCACGGAAACACTTTTTTACATCAACAAGATCCCAATCTATGACGGGAAGATTTTCGATATCGGAATTATTGGCATTTGGAGTTGTAACAGCTTTTGCTCCGTTAAGAAACGTAAGCCCGGGTATACTTTCAAAATCTCTGTTACCCGAAAGTTCTTTAATAAGTGATTCAAGCTTGGCTTCCGTTTCGCCCGTTATTACAAAATCAGAAAAACCTTTTTCAACAATCTGCTCTGCAAGTGCGGATGCAACTACCTCCGCCCAAACGGTTACGGCACCTTTTTCTTTTGAAAGTTTTGATATTTCAACACTGTCTTCAAGGTCTGCCGTTGGCGGAACATATATCATAACCATTTCAGGATTGAAGGAATCAATCACCTTTTTTGATTTTCTGAAATCAATACACTTGTCAAAAATCATAACCTCGTGACCGAGTGATTTCATATAAGTAGCCGTAACAAGTATACTTCTGCAAACAGGATAAGTTGTTCCGCGCATAAGAAAGCCCGCTTTCGGCTGAACAAATAATATTTTCATAATATCACCCTTGCTTGCGGATACTGAATTTTTTTCTGATATTTACTGCTCCTTTGGGACAGCATTCATCACAGCATAAACATCCTATACAAACTTTTTTATTCAGAACAACTTTCTTGTTTTCAATCGAAAGTGCCTGTTTCGGACAGGTCATAACACACTTGCGGCAAAGCACACATTTATCGTTCATCTCGGGATAGATATTGAAAAATGTATCGTTAACTTTGGAGCGAAGAAGTTTGATGTTTCCCGCAAGCTTGTTTTTTGAATTCTTTGCACCTATCGGGTCAGGCAAAACAACGGGATGATCAATTTTAAAATCGATATCTCCAATTGCTTCAACAGTATTATTCAAAAAACCTTTTTTATCGGATGCATTAATTGTTTTTATTGTATCAAGCGGAATTTCAACTGTCTGAGCAATAAATTTATCAAGAATAAAAACATCTTTTGATGAAAAGGTAACACCGATATGACGTCTTTTTCCGTTTGCAGGTCCGTTGCCTTCCATAATATCTATTGCATCAACAATAGTAAAATCAGGTTTTACGGTTGCCGCAAGTTCAATAAGCATATTTGAAAAATCATCGGCATTGGGATATTTTGCGTGGAAAGCGGGTTTCTGTAAGCCCGGAATACAGCCAAAAAGGTTCTTTACCGATGCTGTCATACAAGTGATGTTATGTGTTTTGAGTTTGGGAATATTGATAATATAATCCGCATCTGCAATAACACTCATAATATTGAATTTTTTATTTTTGAATCCGTCGGGTGAAGTAACATCTCTGCTGTCAAAATCAACATTCAGCTTCGCATATTCCGATAAAAAATCATACTCACATTTTTTATACAAATCCTGCATCTGAGTAAAAAGCAATGCGGAGCCGCCCGGTGAATCTGCAACCGTTATATCTTTAACACCGATTTGTTTGAGATATCTTATAACGGCATAAACAAACCTCGGATTTGTTGTTACCGAAAAAACAGATTCTTTGTCTGCAAGAAGATTCGGTTTCAAAACCACCTTACCGTTTTTTGGTATCTCATTTTCAATGCCGTGAGCCTCGAAATGCTTTTTAACTACGGAAAACAAAAGCTCATCGCTATAGTTTTCAGCTTTAAAAATCGCACATTTGCTCATAACATCACTCCTGAATTTTAAAAATTATAATCGGGCTTAACGATTTTTCCCGTTGTTGCCGCCTCAACAATTGCAAGACAAACAGCAACCGTTTTTGCACCTTCTCTTGCATCGGTAATAACAGGCTTATCGTTAAGAATTGCATCTGCAAAAACTTCAAATTCCTTGGGTGCGTTGTGATTGTTTACTTCAATCTCAATTGACTCAGGCTCTTTTGTAACGCCTTCTTCATCTGTGGTATAAAGTGTAATAGTCGGCGATGTATTATCGCAGATAATAGTACCCTTTGTGCCGTAAATACAGGTACGCATTGTGTAATCACGCTTACATCCTGTTGAAACAAACACCTTGCCAGCAAGGTTATCGTCAAATTTCATAATAGCAATTGTTGCATCATCATAATCAACCATGGGAAGAAGCTTATGTGTACCGTATGCAAATACTTCAATGGGGTCGCCCGCAAGCCAACGGATAAGGTCAACTGCGTGACATCCTCCGCCGATTACGCCGTGACGTTTGGGGTCTGCACGCCAATCATCACAAAGCTTCATATAATCGTGAGCATACTCTGATTCAATAAAATAAAGTTCACCGATTATGCCCGAATCAATAAGTTCCTTAGCCTTTTCAAATGCGGGAGTAAATCTGCAAATCTGACCAACCATAAACTTTGCATCTGATTCGTCTGAAACTTTTATAATTTCTTCAAGATCTTCACGGGTGAGAGCAAGCGGTTTTTCACAAAGCACATTCTTGCCTGCACGAAGAAAATCACAAGAAACTTTTACGTGCTGCTGATCGGGAATGGCAACTGTAACAACATTAATCTCTTCATTTTCGAGCAAATCGTTGTAATCTGTAAATCTCTTTTCTTCTGAAATATTATATCTTTCACCTGCAAAACGAAGATTTTCTTCATTTGAATCGCAGATTGCGGCAATTTCCGCCTTATAATTCATTGCACCCTCAACGTGGCACATACCGAATTTCATACCAATATTTGCAACAACTATTTTTTTATCCATAATAAACTCCTTAAAAAAAACTATTAGAAATATATTACATCAAAACTTACAATAAATCAACCTCAATATCTTCCGTAAGTTTTTCTCTGAAAACAATTTTCCATTCAATATCATCTGCAGGTTCAAAACGCAGTGCCGATAAAGCTGTGTGCTGTTCTTTATTTGAAGCAGATGATGTAAAAACCGCCGTAGGGCCGTCTGCACCGCCTATAACCGCAACAACACAAGCATCATAAGTTGCCTGTGGTTCAAAGTTGTTTTGCTCTTTACGTTTTGGCGATTCATTTTCAACGCAGTCACATACTTTGAAATTCAAATCAGATAAATCAGGCTCCAATGTATATTCCATTGCCGTATGGTGCGTCGGGAATTCATATTCTTTATTCTGAAAACCGTTAATCGGAAACTCCTGTTTCTCATATGAAATAACGGTTAATTTATGCTCTGTATTATGAATAGGATGAGTAAACTTTATCTCATCACCTACCGACGGATTTTTAAAATGAATCCCTTGTATGGCAGTCGGCGTACGCTCTGATTTAAGCTTGACGGATTTAATTACAGGTTTTCTTTTTGTTACCCAGGGACACGAACAGCGCCGAAAAATCCACGCACGCGTTTCATCCAGGCCGTAATGATTGATAAGTTCCTTCGATTCACTTTCGCTTTTTATTCCTTCAGGCAAACAGCTTTCAGGTATCCACGAAACCGAGCTGCCGTATTCTGAAACCATGGTTTTGCCGTTAACTTGTAAATTAAACATAAAGTCTGATTCCATCGGGTTTTCCGCTTCCATCTGTTCACGGATTTCACGAGTCAGT
>JAXJVE010000040.1:0-4297 GCA_036308705.1 Acutalibacteraceae bacterium | reverse complement strand
GTTCCGCCTGCCATTGCAACACCGAGCTTGACTGAATCCACGATTTTATCTATGTTCATATGACCGGGCACGATTTCGTTATATGAGCTGACTATTCCGACAAGGGGTCTTTCCATTTCTTCGTCAGTTAGACCCAGTGCGTGATATAAAGCTCTGTGGGGAGCATTTTGAGTTCCGAATTTCAAAGAATCACTTTTCATAAAATCAATCCTTATCAGTTATTTATGAGTTTATCTTCGCCGTTCCAACTATAAAGCTTTCTTATATCTTCGCCGACGATTTCCGACGGATGTTCACTTGCGATTTTGCGCATTGCGTTGAAATGCACCTGACTGCCTGCATCAGACATATCAAGCAGGAATTCTTTTGCAAATGTGCCGTCCTGAATATCCTTGAGAATTTTCTTCATTGATTTCTTTGTTTCTTCGGTTATGATTTTGGGACCTGTTACATAATCGCCGTATTCTGCGGTGTTGGAGATTGAATATCTCATTCCTGCAAAGCCGCTCTGATAGATAAGGTCAACGATAAGCTTCATTTCGTGGATACATTCAAAATATGCGTTTCGGGGGTCGTAGCCTGCTTCAACAAGAGTTTCAAAGCCTGCCTGCATAAGAGCACAGACACCGCCGCAGAGAACAGCCTGCTCACCGAAAAGGTCTGTTTCGGTTTCTGTTCTGAAATTTGTTTCAAGAACACCTGCTCTTGCACCGCCGATGCCGAGAGCATAAGCAAGACCGATATCCCACGCATCGCCCGTTGCATCCTGCTCAACAGCGATAAGGCAAGGTACGCCTTTGCCTGCCTGATATTCGCTTCTGACGGTGTGACCCGGACCCTTGGGCGCAATCATAATAACGTTGACGTTCTTCGGGGGCTTGATGCAGCCGAAATGAATGTTGAAGCCATGGGCGAATGCAAGAGTTTTGCCCTCTGTAAGGTTGGGCTCAATGCTTTCTTTATAGAGCTTTGTCTGCTTTTCATCGTTAATAAGAATCATGATAACGTCGGCACTCTTTGCCGCATCGGCGGCGGTCATAACCTTAAGACCCTGAGCTTCTGCCTTTGCCCAGCTTTTTGAACCTTCATAAAGACCGACAATAACATCAACACCGCTGTCTTTAAGGTTGAGTGCGTGTGCGTGACCCTGCGAGCCGTAGCCGATGATTGCAACTGTTTTGCCGCTTAACTTCTGAAGATCGCAATCCTGCTGATAAAATATTCTTGCCATAATAATTACCTCTTTTTTATTAAAGATTTAAGTTTTGACGCAGTATTGAACTGCCTTTTTCTATTGATGCCGTACCTGTCCGGCAGATTTCAAGGATAGTAAAATCCCGCATAAGAGAAATAAAATCGTCCATTTTTGCTCCGTTACCGATAAGCCTGAGAACAATGGAATCACGGGAATAATCAATTGTTTCTGCTTTGAACGCCTCTGCCGCCGAATGAATTTCTTCCCTTGCGGCAGGGTCATTTTTCAGTTTGATGAGCATAAGCTCACAGCTTAACGAGTTTTCGTTTGTCAGCTCTTTTATTGAGCATACGTCGGGCAGTTTATAAAGCTGATTCACAAGCTGAACCTTTCCTTCTTCTTCACTGTCGAAACTGAACGTGATTCTTGAAAATTCAGCCGATTCGGTTTCGCTTGCCGTTATCGAGCTGATGTTGAACTGCCTTCTTCTGAACATACTCGTAAGGCGATTAAGAACACCGAACTGATTTCTCACAAGCACAGCCAATGTGTATCTGTTCATTTTACCGCCTCCAATTCAGTCATAATATCATCCATACTGCCGCCCGGCGGAAGCATGGGAAGAACAAATTCGTCTTTATCAATCAAACAGTCAACAACAAAAGTTCCGTTATATGAAAACGCTTTTTTGAGAGCATTCTCAAGCTCATCAACATTTGTTGCCGTCATGCCGTCTGCACCGAAAGCCTTTGCAAGCCCCACAAAATCGGTTTTACGGTTAAGAACGGTATTTGAATAATGCTTATCATAGAAAAGAGTCTGCCATTGACGCACCATGCCAAGAACTCCGTTATTCATAATCAGAATAACAAGCGGAACGTTATAAGTAACTGCGGTTGCAAGCTCCTGAAGAGTCATTCCGAAGCTGCCGTCACCCGTTACGAGAACGCTTCTCTCCTTTGTTCCGAATGCCGCACCGATTGCAGCACCCATTCCGAAGCCCATAGTACCGAGTCCGCCGCTTGAAACAAAACGCCTTGAAGTTCTGAAATAAAGGTTTTGTGCCGACCACATCTGATGCTGACCGACGTCGGTGCAAACGGCGGTATTTTCACCGAGATATTTGTTAAGAGTCAGAATTGCATTTCTCGGAGTAAGACCTTCACGGTTGTCACTAAAGCGTTCTTCATCTTTCAGAAAATCCGCCACCTTTGCTGACCATTCGGGCTTTTTATCTTCATTAAGCATCGGAATCAGTTTTTGTAACGTGAGTTTAACGTCACCTCTGAGACCGCAGGCGGCATTGACTGTTTTGCAAAGCTCCGAGCCGTCAACGTCAATGTGAATGATTTTTGCACCCGTTGCGAATTTTTGACGGTTGCCCGTAACACGGTCATTGAAACGAACACCGAGAGAAATTATGCAGTCCGAGTTGTGCATTGCCATTGACGATGCATAGTGACCGTGCATTCCCTGCATACCGAGGAACCTTGGATTATCCGTCGGGATTGCGGAAAGTCCCATAAGCGAGCAGCCGACGGGAGCATCGATTTTTTCAGCGAGAGCAAGCATTGCTTCCTGCGCATCTGCGGTTATCAGTCCGCCGCCGAAATAGATAAACGGACGTTTTGAGCAGTTTATAAGTTTTGCTGCCTCTTCAATTCGTATATCCTTTGCGGCGTGGCTTTTTTCTTTCTCTGCAGGCGGTTTCAGTTCGTAATCGCACATTGCAATCTGCACATCTTTGGGAACATCAATGAGCACGGGTCCCGGCCTGCCCGATTTCGCAAGCACAAATGCTTCACGGATTGTATCCGCCAGATTTTCAACCTCGCCCACAAAATAATTGTGCTTGGTAATCGGCAGGGTCACACCGGTTATGTCGATTTCCTGAAAGCTGTCCGAGCCTATCTGCGTTGTGGGAACGTTGCCGCAGATTGCAACCATCGGGATTGAATCAAGATAAGCGGTTGCGATGCCCGTTACAAGATTTGTTGCACCCGGACCCGATGTTGAAATAACAACGCCGACCTTGCCCGTTGTGCGTGCATATCCGTCTGCGGCGTGTGCCGCACCCTGCTCGTGGGCGGTGAGGATATGCGTTATTTCATTCTGATATTTATAAAGCGAATCGTAAACATTCAGAATCTGACCGCCGGGGTAACCGAAAACGGTTTCGCACCCTTGCTCAATCAAGGTTCTGACGATTATATCCGCACCTGATAATTTCACATTATCACTTCCTCTCAAGTTTGGAAATAATAAGTTTGCCCATTTCGGAGCAGCCGACTTTTTTGCAGCCGTCACTCATAATATCGGCAGTTCTGAAGCCTTCATCAAGAACAGATGAAACTGCATTTTCGATTGCATCGGCTTCTTTTGGCATATCGAAGCTGTAGCGCAGCATCATTGCCACCGAAAGAACAGTTCCGATGGGATTTGCGATATCCATACCTGCAATGTCGGGAGCAGAGCCGTGAATCGGCTCATAAAGTCCGCAAGAGGTTGCACCGAGACTTGACGAGGGAATCATACCGATTGAACCCGTTATCATTGATGCTTCATCGGAAAGAATGTCACCAAACATATTCTCCGTTACGATAACGTCAAACTGTGCAGGATTCTTGACAATCTGCATTGCACAGTTATCAACAAGCATATCCGAAAGCTCAACGTCGGGGTATTCTTCTGCAAGTCGGTGCATAACCGATTTCCAGAGGCGGCTTGAATCAAGAACATTGCTCTTTTCAACCGAGCAGAGCTTTTTGTCTCTCTTTCTTGCAGTTTCAAAACCGATTCTGCCGATGCGTTCAATATCGCTTTCGGTATAGCTTAAAACATCAACGGCTTTCTTTTCGCCGTTTTCTTCGGCTGTTGTATGTTCACCGAAGTAAATTCCTCCGATAAGCTCACGGACAATGATAAAATCAATGCCTTTGTCAACGATTTCCTTTTTCAGCGGAGAAGCATCGGCAAGCTGTTTCCAGATTTTTGCAGGACGGTTGTTGGAATAAACACCCATTCCGGCACGAAGTCGGAGAAGTCCTTTTTCGGGTCGCATATCACCGGGAACGCTGTTCCATTTTTCGCCGCCTACCGCAC
>JAXJVE010000039.1:0-5255 GCA_036308705.1 Acutalibacteraceae bacterium | reverse complement strand
GAGAGGCTGATGTGTATGGCACAGTTATCTTTTAAAGATGAAAAAAAGAATAAAATTACTTCTCCCGAACAGGTGAATGACTACATAAAAACGTCAAATCCCGGAGCATGGCTGATAATCTTATCTGCCGTGATTCTGCTTGCATCAATTTTTGTGTGGGCTGTTTTCGGCACTCTCGACGTAACCGTTAAAGCGGACGGAATTGCAACCGAAGACGGTATCGTGTGCTATCTGCCTGAATCAGAAGATGTGGCAGTCGGCGATAAAGTTAAACTTGGCGATGTTTCCGGAGAGATTGTTTCTGTTTCCGAAAAACCTGTTTCAAAGATGAAGATAACCGAATCTCTGGATGTTGATGAATACACTTTGTATTGTCTTGATTTGAGCGAATGGAATTATATTGTTGAAATTTCAATGCCCGAAAGCACCTCAGACGGTTATGTTGAAGTTGAAATTACAAAAGAAACAATAAAGCCGATTTCGTTCTTGTGGTGATTGGGTGAGAATATGAAAATGAAGAAAAAAACTCTCTCTCCGATTACAAGCGGAGTGGCTAAAGTTCCCGTTATGATGCAGATGGAAGCTCTTGAATGCGGTGCGGCTTCGCTGTCAATGGTTATGGCTTATTACGGCAAGTGGCTTCCTCTTGAACAGGTACGCACAGATTGCGGTGTTTCAAGAGACGGCACAAGTGCAAAGAACATTCTTGTTGCCGCAAGAAACTACGGTATGACAGCGAAGGCTTTAGCTTACAGCTCCAAGGGATTGCAGGAAAAGGGTTCTTTTCCGTGTATCATTCATTGGAACAACAATCATTTTGTTGTTCTTTGCGGTTTTAAAAAGAACAAGGCAATTATTAATGACCCTGCAAACGGCAGAGTCAGCGTTGATTTTGAGCAGTTTGACAAAAGCTTTTCGGGTTTGTGCATTGCTGTTTCACCTTCGGAAGCATTTGAACCCGGAGGTAAACCGAAATCTGTTCTGGAATTTGCTGCGAAAAGACTTCGTGGCACACGCAAAGCAATTTTGTTTATTATATTGACTACTCTTGTGAGTGCACTTATCAGTATTCTTAACCCCGCATTTTCAAGAGTATTTATGGATCGCCTGATTTCAGGTGATAATGCAGGTTGGCTCTATCCTTTTACGGGCTGTATGTTTTTTGTTGCAATACTCGGTCTGATTGTTGATTGTGTCAAAAGCATTCAGATGCTCAAGGTTGAGGGCAAACTTGCCATTGTTTCCAACACAAAATTTATGTGGCATATTCTGAGAATGCCCATGGAATTCTATGCACAGAGAATGGCAGGGGATATTGCCGAAAGACAGAAAAAGAACGAAGTTGTTGCAAAGGAACTTATGCACACCTTCGCTCCGATGATTCTTGATTTTCTGATGCTTGTTTTCTATTTTGTTGTAATGCTCAGATACAGCCTTCTGCTTTCGGTTGTCGGAGTTCTTTCAATTATTCTTAACATTGTTGTTGCAAGAATTATTTCTGCCAAAAAGGTTAATATCACAAAAGTGCAGATGCGTAATTCAGGCAGACTTGCCGGCATGACAACAAACGGAATTGAAATGATTGAAACAATCAAGGCTTCGGGTGCGGAAGACGGATATTTCGAAAAATGGGCATCATATCAGGTTGCCGTTAATACACAGAATGTTAAATATGCAAAAATAGATCAGTATCTGGGTGTTCTGCCCGATTTTATTTCAGCAGTTACCAATATCACCGTTGTTTTTCTCGGTGTGTTCATTACAATGCAGGGTGACTTTACAGTCGGTATGATTCTTGCGTTTCAGGGATTTCTCCGTTCGTTTGAATCGCCCGCAAAAAGAATGATTTCGGCTTCTCAGAAGATACAGGAAACACGAACAAATATGGAGCGTATTCTGGATGTTGAAGATTATAAACCCGATGTTGTTTATACAGAAAACGATCTTTCCGAAGATGTTTCTTACGCAAAACTCAGCGGCAGGATAGAGATTAAGGATCTGACGTTCGGTTATTCAAAATTAGCAGATCCGTTGATTGAAAATTTCAATCTTACCGTTGAACCCGGAAAAAAGATTGCACTTGTCGGTGCATCGGGATGCGGCAAATCAACAATTTCAAAGCTTCTTTCGGGTCTTTACAAACCGTGGAAGGGCGAAATCCTTTTTGACGGTAAGCCGATAGACGAAATCAAAAGAGAAATCCTCAACGGTTCATTGTCTGTTGTTGATCAGGATATTGTTTTGTTTGATGATACCATTGCCAACAACATTAAAATGTGGGACGGAACGATTGAAGATTTTGAAATGATTATTGCTTCCAACGATGCGCAGATTCATGAAGATATTATGTTCCGTGACGGCGGATATCAGTACAGACTTCTTGAAGGCGGCAAGGATTTTTCAGGCGGTCAGAGGCAGAGAATCGAAATTGCCAGAGCACTTGCCCAGGATCCGACGATTATTATTATGGACGAAGCAACATCTGCTCTTGATGCAAAGACAGAATACGATGTTATCAAGGCTGTTAAAAACAGAGGTATCACCTGCATCGTTGTTGCACACAGGCTTTCAACAATCCGTGATGCTGATGAAATAATCGTTATGGAACGAGGAAAAATCGTTGAGCGAGGCACTCACGACGAGCTTTATGCTCTTGACGGTCTTTATACCAAACTTGTTACAAACGAATAGGAGGTGTTATCGTGGGTTGGTTTGACGAACAGATTAAACAAAGAATAAAAAATGACGATCTTTCGTTTTCCGAAGCTTTTACCGATATGGCAGAAGTTGTTATGAATCGGAAGTTTTCGCAAAGCGATAAATACGATGACACCAGAATGGCAAAGGATGCTATCGAAGAAATCCTTAAATATTATCATATTCCTTTGCAGGAACTGCCTTTGAGCGTTAAAGAAACAAAAGATGTGCTTGATTTTTATCTTCAGCCGTCGGGCATTATGAGAAGAAATGTAACCCTGAAGGATGAATGGTATAAAGACGGCGTCGGTCCTCTGATGTGCATCACTTCTGACGGAGAGATTGTTTCGCTTATTCCGAAAGGTGCTTCGGGATACACATATTACGACAGAAATCTTTCGAAAAAGGTTAAGGTCACTTCAAAAAACGCAGATAAATTCAGCGGAGAAGCAATTTGTTTTTACAAGCCTTTTCCCCTTGAAGAAATGAACATAAAGAGCCTTATGAAATATATGATGGGGCTTCTCTCAGCTTGGGATTATATCAGTGTTATAGTTGCAACTTTGGCAGTAACTCTGATGGGTCTTTTCACGGCTTACATCAACAACATGATTTTCACCAATGTTATACACACCGATAATGTTACAATGCTTGTCGTTATGGGTATATTTATGCTTGGTGTCATCATATCCCAGACACTTATCGGAATAACAAAATCGGTTGTACTTTTCAGAATCACAACGAAGCTTAAAATCCCCGTTGAATCTGCAACGATGATGAGAGTTCTCGGACTTCCCGTGAGTTTCTTTAAAAAATACAGCAGCGGCGACCTTTCGGCAAGAGTTCAGAGCATGGCTGTTTTAAGCAATATGATTGTTGATATTTTTCTTTCATCGGGACTTTCAACAGTTCTTTCCGTTGCTTATATAATGCAGATTTTCAAGTTTTCTCCCACTCTTGCAATACCTGCATTGAGCGTTGTCGGTGTTACATTGCTTTTCACTTTGCTGAGCATGGCTCTTCAGATGAAACAGACAAAAAAGATTTTTGAAGCAAAAGCAAAAGAAAACGGTCTTGTGTTTTCTCTTTTGTCGGGAATTCAGAAAATCAAAATCACAGGTGCCGAAAAGCGAGCTTTTTCAAAATGGTCGGGATATTATAAAGACGTTTTGCAATACCGTTATAATCCTCCGAAAATTCTGGCTCTGAACGGAGCAATATCGGCATTCATATCTGTTCTCGGCACAATTCTTCTATATTTCATTGCCGTTTCGCAAAATGTGTCGATGGCTGAATATATGACATTCAATGTTTCATACGGTCTGGTTATCGGTTCATTTGTAAGCTTTGCAACAATTGCATTGCGTATAGGCGAAATGAAACCGACTCTTGAAATGGTTGAACCGATTTTCAAAGAAGTTCCCGAAATGGCACAGAGCAAAAAGGTTGTTACCCGTCTTTCGGGTTCAATTGAAATAAGCAATGTCAGCTTCAGATACAGCGACAATATGCCGAATGTAATCAACAATCTTTCTTTGAATATACGAGCCGGTCAGTATGTTGCAATAGTCGGTAAAACGGGTTGCGGAAAATCCACTTTGATGAGAATTTTGCTCGGCTTCGAAAAGCCGCAGAAGGGTACCGTTTATTACGACAAAAAGGATATTGCAACGCTCGATCTGAAATCCCTTCGTCGGAATATCGGCACGGTTATGCAAAACGGAAAGCTTTTTGCGGGCGATATTTATTCAAATATCGTTATATCCGCACCGCATCTGTCGGTTGACGATGCGTGGAAGGCTGCTGAAATGGCGGGCATAGCAGAGGATATCCGCTATATGCCAATGCAGATGCACACAATTATTTCCGAAGGTTCAGGCGGTATATCTGGCGGTCAGAGACAGCGACTGATGATTGCAAGAGCGATTGCACCGAATCCCCGAATACTGATGTTTGACGAAGCTACATCAGCTCTCGATAACATTACTCAGAAAATTGTTTCAGAATCTCTTGCAAAGCTCAGATGCACAAGAATTGTTATTGCACACAGATTATCAACGATCAAGGAATGCGACAGAATCATCGTTCTTGACGGCGGAAGAATTATTGAAGACGGAACTTACGATGAACTGATAAGCAAAAACGGCTATTTTGCAGAGCTTGTTGAAAGGCAGCGTGTTGACAACTAAAAAATTAAACCCATCGTTTTGACAACGATGGGCTTTTTTTATATAACTTCTTCGGGTTTTCTCAATGTGGCATTTCCGCTTTCGTCAATTTCGATAACCATGTCGCAATATTTAAGCATTGATTTTCTGTGAGTGATTATGAAGCATGTTTTCTGCTCTGCCGACTTCAGGTTTTCAATGATTCTGGACTCGGTTTTTTCGTCAAGAGCAGAGGTTGCTTCGTCAAGCAATATAACCGATGCCCCTGTGCACAAAGCTCTGGCTATGGCAATACGCTGTATCTGACCTTCTGATAAACCCTTGCCCCTCTCGCCTATCACTGTCTGAAGTCCGTCGGGTAAATCCTTTACAAAATCATCACAACAGCTG
>JAXJVE010000038.1:0-2536 GCA_036308705.1 Acutalibacteraceae bacterium | reverse complement strand
GACGTATGTATCGCAGCACCTAACATGATGGGTCTTGTTGGCCGTCTTGGTAAGGTTCTCGGTCCTCGCGGTCTTATGCCCAGCCCCAAGGCAGGTACAGTTACACCCGACGTTGCTAAGGCTGTTACAGAAGCTAAGGCAGGTAAGATTGAGTACCGTCTTGACAAAACAAACATCATCCACTGCCCCATCGGCAAGGCTTCATTCGGCAAAGAAAAGCTTGAAGAAAACTTCAACACTCTTCTTGATGCTGTTATCAAGGCTAAGCCCGCAGCAGCAAAGGGTCAGTATATCCGCTCATGCGTTGTAGCAACAACAATGGGCCCCGGCATCAGAGTTAACCCCAACAAGGTTGGCACTGTTTCAGCTGAAGCATAAAAAATGCTTGACAAGTACATTTTTATGTGCTATCATATTTAAGCTGTTCTTTTTGAGACAGCAGGTGCTTTTCGCATAAAGGTTAATTTTAACCGCCTGCCGAGAGAGGATGCATACAAAGCTATATCGCTTATAAGTATGTTACGCCCTTTCTGCGGTTTGCGGAAAGGGCTTTAATTATTATGTATCTATTCCATACGGAGGTGAAAATAAATGCCCAGTGCAAAGGTTTTGGAACAGAAAAAGCAGATTGTAGCTGAACTTACCGAGCAGCTTCAGAATTCAGTAGCAGGTGTTGTTGTTGATTACAAGGGCATCAGCGTTGCTGATGATACAAAGCTCCGTAAAGAGCTTCGTGAAGCAGGCGTTAAGTATTCAGTTGTTAAGAACACTCTTCTTGGCCGTGCTGCTAAGAATGCAGGTCTTGATGATATCTGCGGCGTTCTCGAAGGCACAACAGCTATCGCTGTAAGCCCCGAAGACCACACAGCAGCAGCAAGAATCCTTTCAAAGTTTGCTGAAACACACAAGAACTTCTCAGTTAAGAGCGGTTACCTTGACGGTAAGGTTGTTGACACAGCAACTATCGATTCACTTGCTAAGCTTCCCACAAGAGAAATCCTTCTCGCAACAGTTTGCAACGCATTCAACGCTCCCATTTCAGCATTCGCTCGTGCTATTCAGGCTATTGTTGATAAGGGCGGTGCAGATGTAGCAGCAGCAGCTGCTCCCGCTGAAGAAGCTGCACCCGCAGCTGAAGAAGCTCCCGCAGAAGCATAATTTAAACTTACAAAAAATTCATTTAATTGGAGGAAAAATAAAATGGCATCAGAAAAGATTGCAGCAATGATTGAAACAATCAAAGAACTCACAGTACTTGAGCTTTCAGAGCTCGTTCACGCAGTAGAAGAAGAATTCGGCGTATCAGCAGCAGCAGCAGTTGCAGTAGCAGCTCCCGCAGCAGCAGCTGAAGCAGCAGAAGAGAAGACAGAATTTGATGTTATTCTCGCTGAAGTTGGCGCAGAAAAGATCAAGGTTATCAAGGCTGTTCGTGAAATCACAGGTCTTGGTCTTGCAGAAGCTAAGGCAGTTGTTGACGGCGCTCCCAAGGCTCTCAAGGAAGGCGTTAGCAAGGAAGATGCAGAAGCAGCTAAGGCTAAGCTTGAAGAAGTTGGCGCAAAGGTTGAAATTAAATAAGTTAAATTCAACAAATTTCAAAGGGACTGTTCCGACAGTCCCTTTTTTCTTTTGCTCATACACAGAAAAAGCCGCTTGGATTTCTCCAAGCGGCAATTTTTATGTTTATTATTCGTCGTCTGCTTCAACCTTAGCTTCTGCAATAACCTTCTGAGCAACGTTTTCGGGAGCTGCTTCATAGTGGTCAAACTCAAATGTGAACCAGCCTCTGCCGATTGTTACCGAACGGAGAACTGTTGCAAAGTCGCCCATTTCTGCCATGGGAACTTCAGCTACGAGTTCCTGCATCTTGGGATTGTCTTCACAGGGACCCATACCGAGAACGCGTCCGCGTCTTTTGGTGATATCACCCATAATATCGCCGAGGTTGTCGCCGGGCATATATGCCTTGAGTGCACCGTAAGGTTCAAGAAGCTTGGGATTAGCCTGAGGCATACCGTTCTTATAAGCAATCTTTGCAGCCATCTTGAATGCCATTTCGTTTGAGTCAACGGGATGTGATGAACCGTCATAAAGAGTTGCTCTCAGACCAACAACGGGGTAGCCTGCAAGGGGACCCTTGAGGATAGCTTCGCGAAGACCCTTTTCAACTGCGGGGAAGAAGTTCTTGGGAACTGAACCGCCGACAACCTCTGTTTCAAAGATAAGCTCGTCGCCTGTGTGGGGCTCGAAGCGGATGAATACATCACCGAACTGACCTGAACCGCCTGACTGCTTCTTATGACGTCCCTGAACCTGACAGCTCTTACGGATTGTTTCTCTGTAAGCAACCTTGGGAATCTTAAGGTCAATATCTACACCGTACTTTGTCTTAAGCTTTGAAACAACAACCTCAAGATGCTGCTCACCAAGACCTGAAAGCACCATTTCCTTGGTTTCTTCGTTTGATACAAAACCAACTGTAGGATCTTCAGCCATAATCTTACGAAGACCTGAAGCAACCTTATCCTCTTCACCCTTC
>JAXJVE010000037.1:0-4127 GCA_036308705.1 Acutalibacteraceae bacterium | reverse complement strand
GGAGTCCACTGTACCATTCTCATCATCTCCTTTCTCTAAATCTTCAAGAACTTTCTGCAAATCATCGTCGCAGAGTTCTTTGACGGGAATATTTTCTTCATACGAACAAACGGATTTGTAATCACAGTATTCGCATACTTTTTTGTAGCTTTTACCGTAAACGGGGTATGCGGCAATTTCGCCCGAATGAAGGGCATCTGCCATTTCGGCAAGAACGGAATCGGCTTTTTCTTTAAGCTTTTCAAGCTGTTTAAGACCGATGAGTGAGCCTTTGAGAGTGCCTTTTGAAATTTTTGCGGGAATATAAAGACCGCTTTCACTCTCATCCATTGCAATAACAACTTCGGGGTCGTTGAGCACAATGCCGTTCATACCGCATTTTTTCTGAATTTCTTTTTCAAGAGTTGCGTTGTCGGTTCCTCTGTCAACAGAGATAAGCGGGGAGTTTGCGGGGCAGTAGAGAACACCTGCAGGGGTGAATTCGCCGTATTTTTTGCCGCCGTTCTGCCACAGAGCAAAAAGATAAATGAACATCTGCATATTAAGACCCTGAACAACATCGCTCAGGGCAAAATCCTTGCCCGATGATTTATAGTCAACAACTCTTATATATTTTTTGCCGCTCAGCACAGCTTCGTCTACTCTGTCTATCGAGCCTGAAATAACAACTTTCCCGTTGCCTGTCTGCACCTCATACGAGGGTATTTCACCGTCGCCGCCTATTTTAAGCTCAAAATCAACGGGAGTAAACTTGCTCTGCGAAAGCTCGTTTATGAGCCTCTGAGCAACATCACATACAGAACTTATGAGTTTCTTGAAAAGATATATGAATCTTTCACTCTGATTTTCACCGTCAAGGCGGGTCATAAGATATTCGCTGAGCAGTTTATCAAAGAAATCATACATTTCTTTTCTGCTCATCTCAAGAAGCTGTTCTCTGTTGAATTCGCTCAGAAGCATCTCGAGTGCGTAATGAATAACCGTACCTCTCTGCATCGGGTCAAGTTCCGCAATTTTACGGGGCATAGCCTTGATACCGTATCGGCAGAAATAAGCGAACGGACATTTATAAAAGCTCTCAACCCTTGAAGCGGAAATATACATATCTTTACCGAAAAGCTTTTGTGCGGTCTGTGTATCTTCAATCCTGAAATCTCTGCTTCCCGATGAACGTTCAAGTGCCGCAATTCTGCCTTTGTATTCATCATCATCGGCAAAATATTCGTTGAGAGAAGAATAAAGTGTGTTGAGCTGAGGCTTGTTAGCCGCAAGCTGTTCAAATGCAAGAGCCTTGCCTTCAACATAATATAAGCCGTCAAGCTCTGCGGTGTTCACCTCTTTGCAAAGCGGGAATAGTGTTTTGATTTTGATGTAAAGTTCAGAGGGTGAAAGCGGCTCGCCCTTTGAATTTTTTTCGGGGCAGCAGACGAAAAGCTTTTCCGATGCACAGCAGAATGCGTTATATGCAATCAGCTTTTCTTCTGCAAGCTTATATTCACCGAAATCCGAAAGTTCAATGCCCATTTCGCTCATACGGCGTCTGTCTTTATCTGTCAGAGCCGAGCCTGTGAAAGGCATAGCGGGGAATACACCGTTGTTTGCACCTGCAATAAATACGATTTTAGGCGATGCGGTGCGTATTCTGTCGGCAGAGCCGATTGTGATTTCATCAAGACCCTGAGGCAGATTGCCCACCGTCTGTACACCGAGCATAAGCTCAAGCATATCGGCAGTTTCACGGGCGGTAACGTTTCTGCCCCTGAGAAGTGTTTCAAGGTTTTCGAGAAGGTCAACAACCGTATCCCACATACGCTCAAGTTCGAGTGCAAGCCCCGTTTCGCCCTGATTTGCAAGCGATGAAGCAAGAGCACGTATGCTTTCGGTTACGTTTATTTTTTCAAAGAAATTATAAATTGCACCTGCGGCTTCTTCGCCCGTTGTGTCACGGAGTTTATCACGCAGAGAGCACAGAGGATTTATGATTTTTCTTCTTATCTCATTAAGAGTTTCAAGTTCAAGTTTATCATCGTCGTTTATTTCTTCGCCGAAGCCTCTCGGGTTCTGAACCCATTCTTTAAGCCAACCGCCCGAGCCGATTTTCCACATATAGGCATAGTTTTCAACCTGAGAAATCTCTTCCGTATCAACACCTGCAAGCCCTGTTTTGAGGTATCTCATAAGTGTTTCCGTATCAAAACCCGATGCGGCAATACTTACCGCACTGCTGAGCAGAGTGATAACGGGTGAAACATCAACGGGCTGACGGCTGTCCTCAAAAACAGAAATACCGCATTTTTTGAGTGCGCTCCTGAGAGGGGATTCATAAGCCGAGCTGTCACGGGCAATAACCGCTATATCCTTGCAGCGGTATCCGTTTTCACGGATAAGCTTTTTTGCCGTACAGGCGATATATTCACATTCGGAATAAATATCCGATGCCTTGCAAAGAGTAATGTTGCCGCAGTCTTCCTCATAGATATTGGGTGCGGGAGAAAAGAGTTCACGCTCGAGTGCGGCAAGTTCGGATGAAGAAAAACGCCTGAACTGCGGCGGAAAATTATTGAATTTGCTGCGCATTGAAAGATACTGCGGCTTTGCAACCGCAACGCCCTCTTTTTTTGCAATATCAATAAGCTTTTTGGCAGTTCTCTTAGTGTGAGCAAAAAGGTCGGTTTCGTCATTCATATTCTGAAGATTATCCGTGCAGAGGGTAACATAAACGGCGGTTGCCTTTTTCAGCATATGAGAAATTACCTTGTATTCCTGAACGGTAAAGCCTCTGAAACCGTCAATAAAAACAAGTCTGCCGCTGAAATAATCGTTTTCGGGGAGAACATCGCAGAGTTCATCAAGCAGACTGTCGGGATTAAAATAGCTGCCTTCGATTATCGCATCATAAGCATCGAGCACGGTGATTATATCGCTGAGCTTCATCTTTAAAAGTCCGTTTTCGGATTGTGCAAGAGCAAGACGCACCGAATCTGTTGAAAGAGAATTCTGCTTGAATTCCGACGAAAGAGCCACAAAATCGGCAACAACCGATCTTCTGTCCGTATGGCTTGCATAAAGTGTGAGCTTATCTTTAACGCTTCCGAGTGCGGTTTTCATAAGCACGGCTTTTGCAGAATCACTGAGCCTCTTTCTTTCGTGAAACGCAGGTCTGCCCACAAGTTTTTCGCCAAGACTTGTGAAGCTTTCAACATCAATATCCGCCATCGCTTTTGCACCGACTTTTGCGAGCATTGTTTTTTCGCTTGTGAATGAAAACTGCTCGGGCACAATAAGGCTGAGCTTTTTATGGCCGCCAGCCGAAAACTGTTCTATCAGGTTTGTAATGTGGGTGGTTTTGCCGCCGCCCGCCGAAGCTAAAATCAAATAAAGCATAGCTCTGTCTCCCAAAATTTTTCTGATTATCATTATATCACACTTTTTCTCTGTATTAAAGTACCAATTTATATGTCCCGAAAACAGGACTTACCTCCGAATTCTTTCGATTTTGGCTGATTTTGGCTTAAAAATTATGTTTTTTGTTCATTTTTTTCGTTTATTTGTTCCGCACTTTGCGGCAGATGTTTTGGTGCGGAATTGGTGTTGTTGACATTGAAAATATATTATGTTATTATTAAAATACTATTTTCTTTTTTGAAAGGAGCTAATCCATAATGGATGACCCCGGCCCTGCGACCCAGATTTTATTGAATTCAACTCAGGTTGATACAGATCCTCTTTCTATTATTCTGAAAGTTCTGCTTCTGTTTGTTCTTATTTTTGTGAATGCATTTTTTGCAATGAGTGAGATTGCGATTATCTCACTTAACGATATCAAAATGCAGCGTCTTGCAGAAGAAGGCAACAAAAAAGCAAAGCAGATAGTAAAGCTTACTGCCGATTCAAGCAGATTTCTTTCAACAATTCAGATAGGTGTAACCCTTGCGGGATTCCTTACCTCTGCATCGGCATCGCAGAATTTTGCCGCAATGCTTACAGGTGTGCTTATGCAAACCCCCGTTGCACAAATCGGTGAGAGCCTTATCAACGGAATTTCGGTTGTGCTTATTACGGTAATCATATCTTATTTTTCGCTTGTTCTCGGTGAACTTGCACCCAAAAGAATCGGTATGCAGATT
>JAXJVE010000036.1:0-2337 GCA_036308705.1 Acutalibacteraceae bacterium | reverse complement strand
TATATAAGGAGCTAATTATGAAACTCGGCGTATTTACAACTTTACTCTCAAACCTCTCACTTGAAGAGGCTCTCAAATATTTCAAGTCGCTCGGCATTGAAATGGTAGAAATCGGCTGCGGCGGTTACCCCGGTAACGCACACGCAGACCCCGAAATTCTTCTCAATGACGAAGCAAAACTTGAAGAATTCAAGGCTCTTATCAAGAAATACGATGTTCAGATAAGTGCTCTTTCATGCCACGCAAACCCCGTTCATCCCAACAAGGAAATTGCTGCTGATTTTGATAAAACAATCAGAAACACCATTCTGCTTGCCGAAAAGCTCGGTCTTAATCAGATAAACACTTTCTCGGGCTGCCCCGGTGACTGTGAAACCGCAAAATATCCCAACTGGGTAACCTGCCCCTGGCCCAACGAATTCAGCGAAATTCTTGAGTGGCAGTGGAACGAAGTTCTTATTCCTTATTGGAAGAACCTTGTTGAGTTTGCAAAGGCTCACGGCGTTAACAAAATCGCTCTTGAGCTTCACCCCGGCTTCTGCGTTTATAACACGGAATCTCTGCTCCGTCTGCGTGAAGCAGTCGGCCCCGAAATCGGTGCAAACTTTGACCCCAGCCACCTTATCTGGCAGGGAATGGATCCCATCGCCTGCATCCGCAAAATGGGTGATGCAATCTTCCATTTCCACGCAAAGGATACAAAGATTGATAAGTATAACACCGCAGTCAACGGTGTACTTGATACAAAGCCCTACGGCGATGAAATCAACCGTTCATGGATTTTCCGTTCAGTCGGCTATGGCAACGATTATTCATATTGGAAAGATATCATCTCAAATCTCCGTATGGTCGGTTATGACTATGCAATCAGCATTGAGCACGAAGATTCGCTTATGAGCCAGAACGAAGGTCTTTCAAAGGCTGTTTCGTTCCTTAAAGATGTTCTTGTAACAGAATCAACAGGCGAAATGTGGTGGGTTTGACGCATCTTTTTTGCCAATACGGCGTCAAACCGAAATTTCAGTCCCGAGTAAAAGGAAGCGAATACTATGGTTAACAACAAAATCGGTTGTGCGGTTATCGGCTACGGCGGTATGGGTAACTGGCACACCCGTCAGATAAAAGAAAATATGTCTGAATTTGCCGAGTTCATCGGAGTTTATGATATCGACCCCGAAAAGGCAAAAAAAGCGGCGGATAACGGAGTTCATTTCTTTTCATCACGAGAAGAACTTCTCAGCGACGAGAGAATAGACCTTGTTACAATCGCAACTCCCAACGATGTTCATAAAGAGATTGCCATTGATGCAATGCGTCACGGCAAAAACGTTATCAGCGAAAAGCCCGTTACTCTTTGCACGGCAGACCTTGAAGAGATTATTGCCTGTGCCGAAGAAACCGGCAAGCTTTTCACCGTTCATCAGAACAGACGCTGGGATGAGGATTACCTCACAATGAAAAAGCTCATTGATGAAAACGCTCTCGGCAGAGTGTTCCGTATTGAATCAAGAGTTCAGGGCTCAAGAGGTGTGCCCGGCGACTGGAGAAACAAGCCCGAGCACGGCGGCGGTATGGTTTATGACTGGGGAATTCATCTTCTTGACCAGGCACTTATGATGACTCTGCCCCGCAAACTCAAATCTGTTTATGCCGAGCTCACAAACGTAACAAACGAAAACTGCGATGACGGTTTCCGCACAACTCTTATTTTTGATGACGGACTTTCATTCTATGTTGAAGTTACAACAAGCAATTTCATTGAGCTTCCTCTCTGGTATGTGCTCGGCGAAAACGGAACTGCAGTTGTTGATGACTGGAAGTGGAACGGTAAAATCGTTATGGTTTCCGATTGGGAAAACAGAGATGCCGTGCCCATCGTTGCAGGTGCGGGAATTACCAAAACAATGGCTCCCCGAACAGACGATACAATCAAAACTTATCCTCTCGTTATCGAAAAAGCCGAATGGATTGAGTATTATAAAAACATCTTCGCTTACCTCAACGGCAAGGAAGATATTATCGTAACTCATAATCAGCAACGCAGACTTATGCGTCTTGTTGAAGCGATTTTTGAATCGGGCAAAACCAACAAGGTTATTGAGTTTGAGGATATTATATAACAGTATATAAAAAGAAGCCGTCGGGAACAAACCCGACGGCTTTATTATTATTCAATTAACCTTTGATAAGAGAGATAAGTTCCATTACAAGGCTGTAAATGATTGTGCCTCTGAACCAGAGCTTGATGTTTTCTGTGAATGAAACGCTGGGAGCTACAAACTCAAGGGGCTCTGTGCCGTTATCAATAACCATTGCCTGTGAAATACACATACCGCC
>JAXJVE010000035.1:0-1224 GCA_036308705.1 Acutalibacteraceae bacterium | reverse complement strand
CTTTATCTATCCTTGCAGCTGCCTCTGCTATGTACTTTTTAAGAGTTGAAACAGTTGAGTTGATATCATCCGAAAGGGATGAAAATTCGGCATTTGAACGGACATCAACTTTTACGTTAAGATTACCGCCCGTAATTTCGGAAAGTGTTCCGTTGATTTTCTGCAGATTGTTAATGATAACCTTTTTTATCAGGAAGTAAATGAAGATAAAGAGAGCGGCAAAAATCAGAATCAACATAAAAATGCTCGTGTAAAGAGAGGCATCTCGCATAAGCATTGCTTCGGCAAAAGGCATAGCGGCGATTATGCAGTAGCCTTCAACAAAAGTGAAAACGTAGATATATTCTTCGCTGAAATCTGTTTCACCGTTGATGATATTTGTTCTGTAAAGCTGAGTTGCGGTTTTACCTTCAAGCATAACCGCATCGGGAGTTATTCCTATTGTTGAAATATGCGTGCCGTTTCTTTTTGTGTTTGTGACAAGATTAAGATTCTCGTCACAGACAGCAACAAATCCCGTGCTTCCCACATGGCGGTTTTTGGTAACGTCAACAACGAAATCGTTGAGCATATCGTGGAATTGGTCTGCATCATAACCAACCTGAATGAACCCGCCGTCTGCAAGGCTGACGCCTGCGTATTTTCTCATTGTTATGCCGTCAAGACCCTGTGGGCTGTATAACTGCACGAACTCTTTTTCATTGCCCGTAAGCACCATAAACTCTTTTGACTGCTCTGTGCTGTTCATATCAAAAGTGCCGATAAGTTCATCAAGAGTTGAATTGATAACCAGACCTTTGGAATCAACAACATTGATTTCGGTAACGTTATATTTTTCAGCAAGTTCATCAAGCGAAACGGCTTTGTTGTTTTCGTATTCCGAACGGATATTTTTTGTTATATTCAGAAGTGTTTCGTTGGATTTGCCTCTGACATCGGTGATAACGTCTGTCATTGCGGAAGTGAAAACTTCTCTTGTTTCGATTTCTGCCATTCCGCTTTGAAGGAAATATGTAAAGGTGCTTGTTACCACACAAGCGATAACGATAAGCACAAGAAGTCTGCGCTGAAATGTCTGCGAAATTTGCTCGTTATTTTTGGAGTTTTTTCTTTTGTCATAATTGAAAAGAGAAAGAACGATAAGAGAAATACCGACTGCAACGGAATTGCCGATTATCATCGGAAGTGTTGCACCTTTTACAAATTCAAAGGCATATGATGATT